>JARFQC010000222.1 GCA_029287965.1 Arenicellales bacterium | reverse complement strand
GCCATGCTCGAAGCCCAGATTGACAAGGCTAACAAGCTGATCAATATGCAGAACGAAGACCTGGCCCGCATGCAGCAGGGTGCTGGTGAAGCAGTCGAGTCTGAGCAGATAGCCGAGGCCGTATCGCCCGAGCCAATCATGGAGACGGTCACAGAGCCTGTAGAGGAAGTTGTCGAAGAAACGGTTGCGGTCACCGAAACAGCGCCCGTTGCAGAAAAAGTCGAACCGGCACCTGCTGCGGTGACACAGCCGAAAGCAGAACCGAAGCCGGAACCCGTCGCAAAAAAGGCACCACCACGCAGCAAGCCCCGGCAGGAAGAGGAAAAAGGTTTCTTTGCCTCCATTGTCGATACCCTTACGGGTAGCCTGATGGGCATGATCGGCGGTATCGTCCTGATCGTACTCGTCATCGTAGGCTTGGTTGTGATGATGCGTCGCCGCCGTTCGATGTCCGAGTTCGAAGACAGCATTATCTCCGGTACGGCGGTGCTGGATATTTCGACTGCAGAATCAGCGCAGCCAACCGAGACACAATCTGAAACCTCGTTCCTGAGTGATTTCGTTCCGGGCATGGCCAACATGCAGGCGGACGAGGTCGATCCGCTTGCCGAGGCGGAAGTCTACATGGCATACGGACGCGACGAACAGGCTGAAGATGTACTGAAAAAGGCGATCACGGCAACTCCTGACCGGCACGAGCTCAAAATCAAGCTGCTGGAAATCTACAAGACCCGTAACGATGTGACGTCGTTCGAAACCCTTGCTGAAGAGCTCTATTCGGGTGGCGATGCGACACCCGCAGAGATATGGAACCAGGCGGCGGAAATGGGTCGTGAGTTGAATCCGGCCAACCCGCTATATGCTGAAGGCGGAGTACCTGGAGCGGACGAGGATGTTGCAGGCATCTATGATAACAAGGGCAAGAAGGACCAGAAGCTCGAGGATCTGCTCGGTACAGGGCAGGAGCACACCGAGGAAAACGATGTTACGGAAGAAGTAGACGTCACGGAAGAGGTGCCTTCGCCTGAAGAGGACGTACTTGATCTTGGTGATCTCGACCTCGATGAAGCCACCACCGACAAAGAGCAGAGCAGCCTGGATTTCAACATGGACGGCATTGATCTCAACCTGGGTGAGGACGAGTCAACATCAGGTGAAGCCAAGCATGATGACACGCTGGAATTTGCCGATATCGGTGACCTGACCCTGTCTGATGTCGAACCTGACATGGCCGATGAAGAAGCACCTGTAGAAGAGTGGGACGAATGCACAACCAAGCTCGACCTGGCTCGTGCCTACATCGAAATGGGTGATAGTGATAGTGCGTCAAGCATCCTGAAAGAAGTCACTGTCGAAGGTAATGACAGCCAGAAACAGGAAGCGCAGGAGATGCTATCCCAACTGAATGGTTGAGCGGGGTCTGACCCGGCCTCAGCCGGCTGCACAGATACTTTCGCTCGCTTTACTGACCATACTGCTGGCACGCATTCATTTTATCGGCCTGCTTATCGTAGCAGGCCCGTTAATCTGGATGCTTGCTGGCAATCCCCGACACCTGTCAGTCATATTTCGCCTGGTTGTCAGGCTGCGCTGGTTTTTTCTGTCTATCCTGGTTCTGTACACCTGGTTTACACCTGCTCTTCCCGGTGAGCCATTGCAGGGTGGTATTTCCTCGTTAATGCCCGGCCTGATAGCCGGTTCGGAACGCATCCTGGCGTTGGTCATTATTGTCGGTTACGCTGGCTTGCTGCTGCTGTTCAGCAGCAGGGATGAAATCATCGGTGGTATTTATACCTTGCTCACTCCTATGAAGTGGCTAGGTATTGAGCCCGAGCGACTGGCCGTACGTCTCGGCCTGGTACTTGGATACGTGCCGGGATTTGAAGCGATGCAGAAGCAGGCGGCTGATGACCCGAACCATCAGGAAAATCAGCCCGCCTGGCTTGACCGTCTGACCCGCCTCTACCAGGCAGCTGAATCCGGTGATGTCAGTACAGGCAGAGAACAGGAGACTGGCGCGATAAACCTGCCGCACAAAGTTAGTGTCGGAATGATGGATATCCTGTTACCTGGCACACTGCTGGTGTTGCTGGTTTACGTGTAGCCGGACATGAGAATTGCCCTGGGTGTTGAATACGATGGCGCCGGATTCTGCGGCTGGCAGTTGCAGGACGGTGTCAGGACCGTGCAGGGCGAGATTGAAATCGCGCTGGAAAAGATTGCCAATCACCCGGTGCGGGTGATTACTGCCGGGCGTACGGACACGGGGGTCCATGCATCCGGTCAGGTCATTCACTTCGACACGGGCACCGCACGACCCGACAGATCCTGGCAGCGTGGAACCACCCGCTACCTGCCGGATGATGTCGCCGTACTCTGGGCGCGTCAGGTCAGCGAGGATTTCCATGCACGTTTTTCCGCGGTTGAACGGCACTACCGGTACATCATTTTCAATCGCAGGGTGCGTCCCACCTACCTGAACAAGCGGGTGAGCTGGGACTATCGTCCACTGGACGCCGAAAGAATGCAGCAGGCAGCTTTGCCGCTCCTGGGCAGGCATGATTTTGATGCCTATCGTGCGGTGGCCTGCCAGGCGAAGTCGCCGGTGCGCGAGCTGCGTGAGCTCTCAGTCAGGCGGCAGGGTGATTTCGTTATCATCGACGCACGAGCGGACGGCTTTTTACACCACATGGTGCGCAATCTGGCCGGGGTACTGAGCGCGATCGGCGCGGGTGAACAAGACATCGACTGGGCCCGTGAAGTACTGACGTCGCGCGACAGGACCTGCGGCGGTGTTACCGCATCACCTCATGGGCTATACCTGGTTGCAATCGTGTATCCTGATCACTTCGAACTGCCTGCAGGCAACACGGCAGTACCGGTATTCTGACTCGACATTATGCGAATGAAAACCAGGTTGAAAATATGCGGCATTACTTCCGTGCAGGATGCAGCCACCGCTGTTGCAGCCGGTGCGGATGCCATCGGGCTGGTGTTCTATCCCGACAGTCCCCGTTGCGTATCCGCAGATAAAGCGCGTGAGATCATATCGTCACTGCCACCCTTCATTACAACAGTCGGGTTGTTCGTCAACGCGAGCCAGGATGAGGTGAAGGCTGTTCTTGATCGGGTAGCGCTGGACCTGCTCCAGTTCCACGGAAAAGAAGACCCCGGTTTTTGCGTTTCTTTCGGTCGGCCCTATATCAAGGCTGTCAGGGTCAGGGAACGCAGCGACCTGGACACTGTTGCGGTTGATTACAGTTCAGCGGCCGGTGTGCTGCTGGATAGTTATCAAAAGGGCGTGCCGGGGGGGACGGGTGAGACGTTCAACTGGGGCCTGATACCACCTGACATGACGATCCCGGTCATTCTTGCAGGCGGACTCAAGCCGTCAAATGTTGCCGAGGCGATCCAAAAGGTGCGTCCCTATGCCGTCGATGTCAGCAGCGGCGTGGAATCATCACCAGGGGTCAAGAACGAGCAGGCAATACACGCCTTCGCCCGCGCCGTGTCGAGTGCAAACACGCCGCAGGCCCTGTAAAATCAGCCATCACTTTTTATCCGGATCCAAGCCCATGACAACCTACTCTATGCCAGATGACCGGGGCCATTTCGGTCGCTTTGGCGGAATCTTCGTTGCTGAAACCCTGATGCGTCCGTTGCGCGAACTGACCGCGGCTTACGAACATTACATGAAGGATCCGGATTTTCTTAAAGAGTTCGATGATGACCTGCGTCATTACGTTGGCCGGCCTTCACCCCTGTACTATGCATCCGGTTTGTCGGAACGCTATGGATCGAACATCTACCTCAAGCGCGAAGACCTGAATCATACCGGTGCACATAAGATCAACAACACGATCGGTCAGGCCTTGCTGGCCAAGCGACTGGGCAAAACCCGGATTATTGCCGAAACCGGGGCAGGGCAGCATGGCGTCGCAACCGCAACTGTCGCGGCCAGGCTGGGGCTTGAATGTGTCGTGTACATGGGCGCTGAAGATATAGACAGGCAGGCACCTAATGTATACCGGATGAAACTGCTCGGTGCCGAGGTGGTTGCGGTTGAATCGGGATCCAGGACGCTCAAGGATGCCCTTAACGAGGCCATGCGCGACTGGGTCTCCAATGTAGAGGATACTTTTTACATCATCGGTACCGTTGCAGGGCCGCATCCTTATCCGGTGATGGTCAGGGACTTTCAGTCCGTGATAGGCCGCGAGGCGCGCGAACAGATACAGGAGCAGGCCGGACGGCTGCCGGATGCGCTTGTGGCATGCGTAGGCGGTGGTTCGAATGCCATCGGTCTGTTTTATCCCTTTGTCGATGACAAGGATGTCGACATGTACGGGGTGGAAGCTGCCGGCGACGGTATAGAAACCGGCAACCATGCCGCGCCCTTGTGTGCCGGCAAGGTCGGTGTGCTGCACGGCAACCGCACCTACCTGATGGAAGATAACGCCGGGCAGATTACGGAAACCCATTCAATCAGTGCCGGGCTGGATTACCCCGGGGTCGGGCCCGAGCATGCCTGGCTCAAGGACTCGGGTCGCGCCAACTACGTTGCAGTGACTGACGACGAGGCGATGGAAGGTTTTCATGACATCACCCGCATTGAGGGGATCCTGCCGGCACTGGAATCCAGTCATGCCATTGCCTATGCGAAGAAGCTGGCACCGAAGCTTGGCAAGGACGGCATCATGCTGATTAATCTCTCCGGGCGCGGCGACAAGGATATTCAGACTGTGGCTGCTTTAGAAGGGGTGGAAATCTGATGTCACGGATAAAAAAGCGATTCAACCAGCTTGCGTCTCAGGGCCGCAAGGCGCTTATTCCTTTTGTGACTGCAGGTGATCCGAGCCCAGGCGTGACGGTGCCGTTAATGCACGAGATGGTGCATGCCGGTGCGGACCTGATCGAACTGGGTGTGCCGTTCTCTGATCCGATGGCCGATGGCCCGGTGATTCAAAAAGCCAACCAGCGTGCCCTGGCGCATAATGTCTCGTTGGCAGATGTTCTTGGCATGGTTGAAGATTTTCGCCAGGCAGACAAGGAGACGCCCGTATTGCTCATGGGCTACCTCAACCCCATCGAGGTGATGGGCTACGAAACCCTGGCAGACAGGTGTGTCAGCGCCGGGGTGGACGGCCTGCTGATCGTGGATATGCCGCCTGAAGAGGCTGACGAATTCAACCAGCTGCTGTACCAGAGAGAGGTTGATCCGGTGTACCTGCTTGCTCCCACAAGCACAGAGGAGAGAATGGAACTGGTGTCCAGGGCGGCGAGGGGGTTTGTCTACTATGTCTCTATTCGCGGTGTCACCGGTTCTGCCAACCTGGATTATGACGAGATAGGCACACAAATCGAATCGATAAGGCAACATGGCAGCTTGCCAGTAGGGGTAGGATTTGGCATAAATGGACCGGAAAGCGCAGTTAAAATCGGACAACATGCAGACGCCGTAATTATAGGCAGTGCAATTGTCAATCGCGTCGAAGCATCACGGGACAATCCTGACGCGATCCTGACTAACATCGGGGATTTTCTGCGCGAGGTTCGCCAGGCACTCGATGACATGCCGGCAATGGAGCAAGCATGAGCTGGTTCGAAAAACTGCTGCCGCCGAAGGTCAAGACCAGCGGCAGCTTTGGGAAAAAGGAAATACCCGAGGGGCTGTGGAAAAAATGCCCGTCCTGCAACGCGGTATTGTATCGCGCTGAACTCGAGCGAAACCTGGACGTTTGCCCCAAGTGCAATCACCATCTGCGTATCGGTGCCCGTCGCCGCCTCGATATTCTCCTCGATAAAGAACCTCGTGATGAAATTGGCGATGCCCTCAAGGCAACCGACCCGCTGAAGTTCAAGGATTCAAAAAAATACCGTGATCGCCTCAGCGAGGCGCAGAAGAAAACCGAAGAGAATGATGCCCTGGTAGTACTGCAGGGTGCGATTAAAGGTAATCCAGTGGTGGCTGCCGCATTCGAATTCAGCTTCATGGGCGGGTCAATGGGCACCGTCGTCGGCGAGCGCTTCGTGCGCGGTGCCGAACTGTGCATGGAGCAGAACCTGCCTTTTGTTTGTATATCCGCCAGCGGTGGTGCACGCATGCAGGAGGCCCTGTTCTCGCTCATGCAGATGGCCAAGACCAGCGCCATACTGAGGAAAATGTCCCGGCGCGGTATCCCGTTTATATCCGTGCTCACCGATCCCACCATGGGAGGCGTATCGGCCAGTTTCGCCATGCTGGGTGACATCATCATCGCTGAACCCAAGGCCCTGATCGGGTTCGCCGGTCCACGCGTGATTGAGCAGACGGTGCGCGAAACCCTGCCGGAAGGCTTCCAGCGTTCAGAGTTTCTGCTCGAAAGCGGCGCCATCGATATGATCGTCGACCGGCGCGACATGCGTGACGCGCTGGCCAATTTGCTGGCGATGTTCGCCGGCAGGAAAGCCCCCGCTGCATAGCCTTTTATCGAGCGTTAATCCGGCGCTCACATGCACTCCTACACGCAAACATGACCTCTCACCGCGAGCTCGCAGACTGGCTGCAGTTCATTGGCTCCCAGCACCACAAGGAAATGGAACTGGGCCTGGCGCGTATCCGGCAGGTAGCAGGCCACCTGGGACTGGAAAAATTTGACTGTCCTGTCATTACTGTAGCGGGCACCAACGGCAAAGGGTCAAGCGTCGCCATGCTGGAGTCGATATACCTTGCCGCCGGATACAGGACCTGTGCCTATACCTCTCCACACCTGACCGTTTTTAATGAACGTATTCGTGTCGCCGGTGCATTCTGCAGTGATGCAGACCTGTGCGATGCCTTTGCCAGGATTGATTCGAACCGCTCAGGCATTGCGCTGACATATTTCGAGTTCGCCACGCTTGCTGCACTGCTGATATTTTCCGAAGCAGAGCCAGACGTTGTGATCCTGGAAGTAGGGCTTGGCGGCAGGCTGGATGCAGTCAACATCATGGCACCTGATGTGTCACTTATCACCCGGGTCGGCATCGATCATACCGATTGGCTTGGTGATGACCGTGAAGCCATTGGCAGAGAGAAAGCCGGCATCATACATCCGACTAGCATGGCGGTGATTTCGGATACTGAACCGCCTTTATCGGTCACCCGTGCTGCCGGGAATACCGCCAGGGCATCATTCTTTCTCGGGCCGCATTTCAGTTATGAAAAACAAGACGATCAGTGGCACTGGATTCATGGCGACCATGGCATAGACGGACTGCCGCCTCCGGGCACGGGGCAGGCACAGTTCAATAATGCCTCAGGTGTGTTGATGGCCATTGCCATACTTAAAGATCGCCTTACGGTAAGCGACGCAGATATTCGCAAGGGCCTGGCAGAGATGAAACTTGCCGGCCGTTTTCAGGTCATAGATGGAGAACCGAAAGTGATCCTCGATGTGGCCCATAATGAAGATTCTGCCGCGTTGCTCGCAGACAACCTGTCGAGCGAGGACTGCGCGGGCCGCACGCTGGCGGTGTGCGGAATGCTGGCTGACAAGGATATCGATGCAGCGATGGAGAAAATGGTTTCGCTGGTAGATCACTGGTACACGGGAGGGCTCGATGCAGCACGTTCGGCAAGTGGTGAGGAACTGGCGCGAATACTCGTGCGCAACGGAGCGGCAGATGTTTCCCAATTTAACCGCATCGAGTCTGCCTGGGCAGCGGCCAGGGCCGATGCATCGGGAGATGACAGAATAGTGGTTTTTGGTTCATTCCATACCGTCGGTGCTATAATCAGCATCTTTCCTTCCGATAATGCCTAGGCATTCGGATGCATCCTTGAGATAGCTGACGCCCAGTCTCAACAGAATCAATATGGCAGCAACAGCGAAATCCAACAACACACATTACGACCCGCGTACGCGGCTGGTTGGTGCGATCGTCCTGGTCGTGATCGCAATAATCTTTCTGCCCATGCTGTTCAATCGCCCTGTCGACACGGCCAGTGACGAGAGCGATAGCAATTCCGTTGTGATGGAAATCACCAGCGAAGGTAAAAAAGTCTTTGTATCGCGCATCGCTCCGATCGAGGACGTCCCGGTATCTGACTCGGCATCCCTGGGACTAACCAATACTGGCCAGCAGAAACTGACCAGGGATGGCGAAGCGAAAAAACAGCCAGGTAAGCAGGCTGACAAAGCACCTGCACCCGAGGAAAAGAAACCCTCATCCTCCAGC
>JARFQC010000095.1 GCA_029287965.1 Arenicellales bacterium | reverse complement strand
GGGGACAGGAAATCGCACGACAAATCAAACGCTATAGGTAAAAAGCACACGGTAGCCAGGACGCGGTTTACCAAACCTTATAAGTAATGCTTTAGCTACCTGAATACATCTATAGAGTGGCTACAGATATATTCAGAGATTCATCCTTTCGGAAGGTCGACCTTGCCAGTGTTTCACAATATTGAACTTCAATAACTGCTCAACAAGCAGTTGTAATGGGAAATGAACGGAAAGGATTGCCTGGCTGATAAATTAAATCGCGGCGAGGCCGCCGCTCCTACAAGGTTTCATTTGGTTTAATTGATTCGGCAATCACACTGCAATCATGAAACGCCTACAAAGTAATTACCATGACTGCACTGTAGGAGCGGCGGCCTCGCCGCGATTATCAACCCAGGTACTTCCTGAACCTCACTACACCAATCGTTATAAATACGACCGCAAATCCAAGCAATGCGAGATAGTCGTGTGCAAGGTCGGCCAGGGTATTGCCCTTTAACAGCAATCCACGAATGATCTCGACAAAGTAGGTAAACGGCAGCAACCATGAAACCGGCTGTATGTACGACGGCATCGCCTCGACCGGGAAGATAAAGCCGGACAGCAGGATAGAGGGTATCAGGATGAATATGGACAGGAAGATGGCCTGCTGCTGCGTTTCGCTGACTGTCGATATCGCCACGCCCATGGCGATCAAGCCTCCTACATAGACGACTGCAAGCAACAGCAGCGGAAACGGGTTGGCCGGCACCGGCAGGTCGAACAGCCAGTAGCCCAGAGCAAGCACCAGGTAGAAGTCGATAAAGGCGATGATCACGTAGGGCAGGATCTTTCCTGCAATGAAACCGAACTTGCTGATCGGGCTGACGATCAACTGCTCGAGTGTATTGTTCTCCTTCTCCCTTACTACGGATGTGGCAGTAAGTATCAGTGCCACTTGCATGATCAGTACGCCAATCACGCCGGGCAGAAAGAACCAGGTTTCCTTCTTGTCCGGGTTGAACAGGACTTCGACGTCCAGGTAGAAAGGTTGAGGAGGAATCACGACGTTGTCCGCGTCAGGATCGACGAAATACATGTCGTTGGTGACGGCCTCATCGGTGATCGCGTGCTTGTTGTTGTCCATGGCCGTGGCCAGCGATGGCATCGTGCCGTCCACGTACATCTGCACGGTTGGCTGGTTGTTCTCACTTAGTTCGGCGCTGAAATCATGCCCGATAAACAACCCGGCGCGTGCCTTGCCGAGTTGAATTTCACGCACGATCGCGTCTTCATCTTCCACTTCATAAAGTTTGAAGTAACCTTCCGACCAGATGTTCGTCTTGATCAGGTTGCTGAACATGGACTGGTCCTGATCGACGTAGGCCATCCCCACGTTTTCCGGCTCGAGCTTGAGTGCCAGGCCGAAAAGAATCATTAGCAAAATAGGAAAGAACAGGATAAAACCGATCAGCCTGGGATCACGGCGCAGTTGCAGAAACTCCTTCCTGGTCATGGCGAGAATCAGCTTCATGATGGTTCACCTGATGTCAGTGTTATGAAGACGTCTTCAAGATTGGCAGTGGTTTGCACAGGCTCATACTCTTCCCCTGGCCACTCAGCCAGAAAGCCGGCAAGTTTCTCCAGCGTCAGGGAATCGTCTGCAACGACACGAATCGAATTGCCAAATCGATTGATGAGATCCACACCTTCCAGCCGAGGCAGTGCTTTGAGCATAGCCATATCCTTACCCGCGCTGAAGGTATAAATCTGCTTGTGTACCAGCATCCTCCTGATCTCATCGGGCGTACCCTGTGCGACACGTTTGCCATGGCTGAGAAATGCGAGCTGGTGGCAGCGCTCGGCTTCTTCCATGTAATGCGTTGTCACGAACAAGGTCTTGCCGGCCATGGCTAGCTCATAGAACAAGTCCCACAGTTCCTTGCGGGTTACCGGATCGATACCGGCGGTGGGTTCATCGAGAAAAACAAGTTCAGGGTCGTGGCACAGCGCGCAGACCATTGACAGGCGCCTCTTGTAGCCACCGGAAAGCTGACCGGCGTAACGATCGGCGAACTGATTCAGTCCGTACTGCTCCAACAGGTCAGTCTGACGCTGACTGTCGTCAACACCATAAATGCCACTGTAGAAAGACAGGTTCTCGGTGACGGTCAATTCCGGGTACAGGGCAAAATACTGCGCCACATAGCCAATACGGGACTTGATCGATTCCAGATCGTCAAACAGGTCGAAACCCAGGATATTGGCTGTACCACCGCTGGGGCGAATAATGCCGGACAGCATGCGTATCGTCGTTGTCTTGCCTGCCGCATTAGGACCGAGCAGGCCGAAGATTTCTCCCGGCTGTAGTTCGAGATCAATATTATCCACGGCGATGAAGTCGCCGAATCGCTTTGACAGGTTATTGACAACCAGGCTGGAGGTCATATTAATACTTTTCTATTCGGTGCACTGTCATTCTGCCTTTCGCTCCTGCACCAGCACCCAGGGGGCGACAACTACCGCCCACAGGTCCGGATCACGCTTATGCCAGTCGCGGGCATCATCTTCGCTTGTCGGGTGCAGTTGAGCCGCTTCAAGGTAAGATTCGATCACGGTCTTGTCATCCCGCACCATGTGCGCGGCGGTCATAACAAGGTCCATGTTGGTAGCCACTGTCATCAGTACGCCGCGGGCATAGTGACGTTCCAGTTCCTGCCAGCTGATGCGGGCGGTCTCGCCATTAAGTCTCGCAATTGTTTCTTCGAGATTTTCTTTCATAGTTATACAGCGTGCCTGGAAGTGATTTCCATCGTCTCAAGATTCATCACTTCGCCGCTGGCGGCAATATGTGCATCAATGCGATTGTCGCGTTTCATTGCGGCCTTGAATGAGGAGGCCGATTCCGGTTCACCATGCACGAGAACAAAGGCTGGCGCACTGGTAAATGCACTGGCCCAATCCAGCAGCCCTCTCTGGTCTGCATGGGCGGACAGGCCACCGATAGTATGCACGGCGGCGCGAACGGGATAATAGTCGCCATGGATTTTAACGCTATCCTCACCATTGACCAGTCTGCGTCCCAGTGTTCCATAAGCCTGGTAACCGACGATCATGATGTGACAGTTTTCCCGGCTGATATTGTACTTGAGGTGATGCACGATCCGCCCTCCGGTGCACATGCCGCTGCCGGCGATAATGATCGCGCCACTTTTGAAGCGATTGATGGCCATCGACTCTTCTACCTGGCGGGTCAGGTGCAGATTATGCAGCCGCGGCATCTCGTGGATCTGCTTGCGCAGCCGCGTCGCTTCCTCGTCATACAGGTGCGCATAGTCCCAGTAGATATGACTCGCCTCTATGGCCATCGGGCTGTCAAGAAAGACATGCCAGTTTTCCAGTTCCCAATCGCGGTAGTATTTACCCATCAGGTAAAGGACTTCCTGGCTGCGACCTACGGCGAATGCAGGCACCAGCAGGTTGCCCTTGTCACGGCTGGCGGCGGCGATGACCTCGCCAATCTCGGCAATCGTGTCATCCGGGTTCCTGTGCTGGCGGTCACCGTATGTCGTCTCCATCAGTACCAGGTCTGCCTCG
>JARFQC010000262.1 GCA_029287965.1 Arenicellales bacterium | reverse complement strand
GGCGATATCATCGCTATTGCTGGCGGCCAGTGCCACCAGTCTGCCAGCCATGGCTCAGGAAGTTCCTGGTGGCGATACAGTTCCTGAAACCGAGATACCGGAGCTCGAGCCGGTTGATGTAGATGTGGAAGTCATCGATGGCGTGGCACGGGATGCCGAGGGCTATGCCTATCCGGAAGGTGGCCCATCCGGCCTGTCCCGGAGTATCGTCGACAAGCAGGACAAGTGGGGTGAGACTGTCGATGTCGATGATCAGGATAATCGAACAGTAAATCCCGGTGATGGTAATTATGGTCATCAGGTCGCGCTGGAGAAGCAGCGCCGCAACCTCGAGCGCAAACTGGATAAAGAAGGAATCGAGTACGGCGCTCCTGACGAGGATGTAGAGATTCAGCCGGTTGACGACGTTTCGACTACAGGTGGTGACGAACAGGGCATCGCAAAGATGGAACTGTTTGAAGGCGAAGGTGGTGAACCGGAAATCGAACTGCCGGAATTGACTGGTGAAGAGCTGAGCCGCCTGGCTCATGATGTTGATGGTGAACCTTATCCGGAAGGCGGACCGAAAGGCCTTTACAAGGCCATCGTCGACAAGCAGGACAAGCCGGGCGAGCGCGTCGAAATTGATGCTGAGGGTGTTAAGACAGTAGAACAGGACGGCAGCAGCAACGGTGGACTGGGTAATGCACTCGGGCGCCTGCGCGCCAACCTTGAGCGCAAGCTAGACAAGATGGGATTGCTGGAAGACAAGCCCGATACACTGCCTGAAGGCGATCTCGATGGTATCGAGGCCGTAACACTGGGTGTCAAGGAGCGGGGTAAATCCGGCAAGACCGAGCGAGTCGTTATCACAGGCAAGTCGCAGAAACCAGAGCGTTCATCAAAGGTAGAAAAAACCGGGAAAGTAGACAAGCCGCAGCGTATCGAAAAAGCGGCCAAGGTCGAGCGTTTCCAGAAACCGGAGAAAGTGACCCGCGTCGAGAAACCCGAGAAGCCGGTAAAGGTATCGCGCGTTCAGCGGCCCGAAAAGGTAGAACGTTTCTCCAAGCCGGAAAAACCACAAAAACCGGAAAAACCGGGCAAGCCGGAACGTCCAAGGTAGTCATTCGCATACTGCTATAAATCAGCCCCTTGCCGTACAGACGGCAGGGACTGGAATGCGTATTGTGAGATGAGAACAGGCTCGGTATCACAGGAAAACTGATGACAATATATAACGCCAACAAGACAAAAAAGCAGAATTACGTATCACATGCAGTCGGTGCACTGCTGGCATTGCTGCTTTGCAGCGCACCGGCTGCCGCACAGGGGCAATCCAGGCACGTGTTGTTCACGACCGGCCTGGACTTCAGTACCGGTGATTACGGCTCCGATCAGACCACGGACATGTTGTATATCCCGTTCACAACCAAGTATGGCACTGATCAATGGAGTGCCACATTGACGATTCCATGGATCAGTCTCGAGAGTGACGGGGAAACCATCATTGGACCCGACGGCCGGCCCATACCAGTGCCCGGTGGAGAGCCAACCAGCGAGTCCGGACTTGGTGATATCACTGCGGCCTATACCTGGTTCGCCTACCCGGGTACGGAAACCTACCCGATCGTCGATGTCACGGGCCGGATCAAGTTTCCCACCGCCGACGAGGACAAGGGGCTGGGCACAGGTGAGATGGACTTCGCACTGGAGACGGACCTGATCAAGGGCATCAACCAGCACTCCCTTTTCCTGACCCTCGGTTACAAGATATTTGGCGACCTGCCGGATTTCGAGATCGACAATGTGTTCTACATGTCGATTGGTGACAGCTACCGATACAGCAACCAGACATCCTTCGGAGCCTTCTTCGATGCACGCCAGGCCACGACCGAGTTCAGCGATGGCGTCAGTGAACTGACCGGCTTCGTCAGCCATCGCCTGACCGACAAGTGGAAACTGATGAGCTACCTCGTGGCGGGCTTTTCCAATGCCAGTCCCGACTGGGGAATCGGTGTAATGGTCAGTCGCCACACAGGCTTTGACGAACTGGGCCGTATTCTGCCGAGCCTGCGCAGGGACGTGTTTCAGTTTTAGCTGAAGCTGGTTACTGTCCCGCAGCGATAATCGCGACAGGCTGTCGCTCCCACATTAGCTTATAAATGATATTGCAGGTCTGAGAGCTAGTTCTGAGTGACGAATAACCTGGCAACGATGTGACTGTTCACCCAGTCACCGATGTTCAAGGTTTTTGAGTGGGAGTGATCGCCAATCGCGATAACTGGTTACTGTCTCACAGTGATTATCGCGACAGGCTGTCGCTCCCACATTAGTCCATAGATGATGCTGGATTGAGGATCAGCTTTGAGTGGCGAATAACCATGCAGTGATGTGACCATTTATCCAGTCACAGATGTTCATGGTTATTACGTGGGAGCGATTGCCAATCGCGATAGCTGTACGTAAAGCTGCAGGAATGCCTGCTCCACAGTTAAAGCGGCAGTGCAGCTTGCTCCTCTCGGATATAATTCCACACATGCCGTTATATCCCTGCATGGTTTTGTCCTGATGCTCGAAGTCCTGATCCAGATGGCTGGACTGATCCTGTGTGGCATCGTCTGGCAAATGGTCAGGCCGGCCGGGCTGGACCCGGCCGCGACGCGCACCGTGCTCACGTCCGTGGTCTACTACCTGATGCTGCCGGCGCTGGTGTTGTCCGTGCTGTGGGAAGCTGAGCTCGGCGCCCAGACACTGCAAACCGCGGCGGCGGGTATCTTCGGTATCCTGATTGGTTTGTTACTGAGCATTTTCACCTGCCGCGCCTGTCAAGCATCGCCTGCCGTCACCGGTGCCATCGTGCTGGCGGCAGCGTTTCCCAATGTCACCTATCTCGGCCTGCCGGTGCTGGAAGCGACCTACGGCAGCTGGTCGCGCAGTGTTGCCATTCAATACGACCTGTTTGCCGCCACACCGATGCTCTTCACCATCGGCATCCTGGTCTCGGCTCACTACGGGCATGGCCGCAGTTCGGTGCGCGGTATGCTGACCGAATTGCGCAATATCCCGGCATTGTGGGCTGCGCTGCTTGCCGTGCTGCTGAATGTTTCCGGCGTACCCATGCCGTCACTGGTCGATGGCCTGCTGGGCTTGCTGGAACGGGGTGTAGTGCCTTTGATGCTGATTTCGCTGGGGCTCAGTCTCAAGTGGGATCGCTCCCAGTGGCGCACCCTGCCGTCGGTCGTGCCGGTCGCCATTATCAGTCTGCTCGTGATACCCGCCGTGGTTTACCCGTTTACCGGCCTGATCGGACTCGAGGGCGAATGGCGTTCAGCCGTCGTGCTCGAGGCAGCCATGCCCAGCATGGTACTGGGGCTCGTGCTGTGCGACCGCTTCGACCTGGATACCACGCTGTACGCTACGGCGGTGACGGTCACGACTGCACTTAGTCTTGTGACGCTGCCACTGTGGTATGGCTGGATGAGCGGCTAATATTTCCTGACTGCTATCACTACCGTGTAGCAGCGGCGGCCCCGCCGCGATTTAGGTTTGTCCTGAATGATTTCCCATGCTGCTGCAACAACAATCCAGAATATTCGCGGCGGGGCCGCCTCTCCTACATAAAAAGGCGGGCACTGCGCTATACTGTATTTCCAGCAACGGATTGAATGTCCATGCATGTGATGACAAGAATCTCTGTTGTGCTCCTGCTGTTCCTGGCAGCCGGGGTCCTCTTCAGCTCTGCATCGAGCAATGCAGCTGGCGGGCACGTATTGCAGCTGACCATTGAAGACGCTATCGGACCCGCAACCGACGACTACATCGCACGTGCCCTCGACACCGCAGCCCGCGACCAGGCCAGCCTGGTCGTCATCCGCATGGATACGCCGGGCGGTCTCGACACGGCCATGCGCGGCATCATCAAGAACATCACCGCATCGCCGGTTCCGGTTGCCAGCTGGGTAGCCCCGACCGGCTCACGTGCGGCCAGTGCGGGGACTTACATCCTGTATGCCAGCCACATTGCCGCCATGGCGCCCGGCACCAACCTCGGTGCCGCCACACCGGTCGCCATCGGTGGTATGGGTGCTGCCGACAAGGGTAAACCCGGCCAACGCAAACCCGACACAACAGACCAGCCGGATACGGCCGACAGCGGTGACGCATCGACACGCAAGTCGGTCAACGATGCCGCGGCCTATATCCGCGGTCTGGCCGAAATGCGCGGACGCAACCAGGAATGGGCCGAAAAGGCCGTGCGCGAGGCCGCCAGTCTGCAGGCCAGCGAAGCACTCAAGCTAAACGTCATCGATCTCATCGCGGCCAACATGGATGAGCTGCTGGAGGCGGTGCATGGCCGCGAAGTGAAGCTGCAGGACAAAACGATCACCCTCGACACGAAGGGCCTGCCGGTGCGCTTGCTCGAACCGGACTGGCGCAGCCGTCTGCTGAGTGTCATCACCAACCCGAATATCGCCTATATCCTGTTGCTGGTGGGTATCTACGGACTGATCCTCGAGTTCTCCAATCCCGGGGCGATCGTCCCCGGTACCGTCGGTGCGATCTCCCTGCTGCTGGCCCTATACGCATTGCAGCTGCTGCCGATCAATTACGCCGGCATTGCCCTGATGCTGCTCGGACTGGCCCTGATGGTCGGCGAGGCCTTTCAACCCAGTTTCGGCATACTCGGGATTGGCGGGGTGGTGGCTTTCGTCATCGGTTCCGTGATCCTGATGGATACCGAAGCGCCCGGGTTCGGCATCGACCTGTCCGTGATCCTGACCTTTACCGTCAGCAGCGTACTGGTGCTGATCCTGCTGGTGGGCATGGCGCTCAAGTCCCGCAACCGTCCGGTGGTTAGTGGTTCCGAACAGCTGATCGGGGCAGATGGCTATGCGCTGGGTGACTTCGACGATGAAGGCATGGTGTTTGTACATAGTGAGTCATGGCATGCGAATACCAGCGCGCCGCTGCACAAGGATGAACCTGTCAGGGTGACCGGGATGGATGGTTTGACGCTGCATGTGGAACCGCTGGAAAAGATACAGCCGGGTGAAGATAACCATTGATTCTTTGCCGGGTAACGGAAATGACAGGGCAACGATCCGGGCAAGTCTGATAAATTAATCCACAGGGGTTCGCCCGACCTGTTCAATATGAAGGAGTAGTCATCATGGTTTCATACCCGACAATTATCGTAGTGGTGCTGGTCATCGCGTTTCTTGCCAGTGCTATCCGCATCCTGCGCGAATACGAGCGTGGTGTCGTGTTCATGCTCGGCCGTTTCTGGAAAGTGAAGGGGCCGGGTTTCATCATTATCATCCCGCTGATCCAGCAGATGGTGCGTGTCGACCTGCGTACCGTCGTGATGGACGTACCCACCCAGGATGTCATCTCGCGCGACAACGTCTCGGTCAAGGTCAATGCGGTGGTCTACTTCCGTGTCGTCGATTCGGAGAAGGCCATTATCCAGGTCGAGAACTTCTTTATGGCCACCAGTCAGCTTGCCCAGACGACACTGCGCTCGGTGCTGGGCCAGCATGAACTCG
>JARFQC010000110.1 GCA_029287965.1 Arenicellales bacterium | reverse complement strand
GTGGTGGACCGATATTACGAACTGGCCGACCGCTACCTGGGAGAACTGCTGGCCGGACGCGGCCAGGACCTGACGGTGATGATCCTGTCGGATCACGGCTTCGCCTCCGACGCCACCCGGCCCAGGACCGCCGACAGTCGTATCGGTCACGGCCAGGCCGCGTCCTGGCACCGCAAGTTCGGCATGCTGGTCCTGTCCGGGCGGCATATCGATGCTGCCGAGCAGGTAGTCAGGCCGGCTGCCATCCTTTCTTGTTGGCAGCCGTTGCATGACGATCTGCTCATTCTGCTGCCAGCTTTCAGGAATGGCGCCCTCCGGCCAGACGATCAGGCTGCTCTGTTCGACGACAGCGTGACTCAAATCACGGTAAATATGACTGATCGGCAGCACTGCACCGGGACGCCATTTCTCACTCAGGGGAACATTTGCCTGGACCAGCGCAACGCGAAACATTTCCCCGGCCGGTTTCACAAATTCCAGGCGGCCGGCATACCAGCTTACGGCCAGGGTCAGGGTCAGCAGCGAAACCGCAACCAGGCGGGGTACTGCAGCCTGGCGAATGACCACGACCAGCAGGGCGGCCAACAGGGCCGTGAGGTAGCTCATGCCATAGACGCCCGTCAGCGGGGCGAGATTCATCAGCGGGCTGCCGGTTTGCGTGTAGCCGAGGTGCAGCCATGGGAACCCGGTCATCAGCCAGCCGCGCAGCCATTCGAACAGCACCCATGCTGCCGGTGCTGCAAAGACCAGGCGCGCCAGCCCTGCCGGCGCGAGACGGGCCTGCAGCCAGCCGGCCATGGCCGGGAACAGTGCGAGGTAGCAGATAAACAGAAACACGAAAAAGGCCGCCATCGGTGCCGGCATGTTGCCGAACTCGTGCACGGATACGTACACCCATGACGCACCGGCGCCAAACAATCCCAGGCCGAACAGAAAACCCTGCCTGGCGGCAGAGGCCGGCGATGCTTCTGACCAGCGGTAGAACAGCAAGGCCGGCAGAATATAGGCAAGAGGGAACCAGCCCAGTGGCGCAAAGGCGGTCACCAGCAGGGCGCCGGCTGCAACCGGCTCTAGACTGCGCCAGCCCGGTCTCACGTCGGGTCGGTGGCCTGCGGAGCACCCTGCTCGCGACGTTCAACACGGAGCAATTTCACGCGTCTGCTGTCGCTATGCAGCACCTTGAAAACAAAATCACCGACAGCGACTTCCTCCCCCCTGGACGGCAGGTGCCCAAACGCACCGGCAACCAGGCCGCCAACGGTTTCGCTGTCGCCAAGCGAAAGCGAAGCATTGAAATAGCTGTTGAATTCATCGAGCGGCGTAAGCGCCTTGACGACATGCCCTTCCCGCGCCTTGCGGATCATGCTTTCGTCTTCGTCGTAATCGTACTCGTCCTGAATTTCCCCGACGATCTGTTCGAGCACGTCTTCGATGGTGACCAGTCCGGCCACCCCGCCGTACTCGTTCATGACGATGGCCATGTGGTTACGCTTGGTGCGGAAATCGGCCAGCAGCACGTTCAAGCGCTTGCTCTCGGGTATGTAGATGGCCTCGCGCAGCGTGTCCTTGAGGACGAAGCGCTCGCGCTGGCGACGATCGAAGGAACGCAGCAGGTCCTTGGCCAGCAGAATGCCGATGACATTGTCGCGGTCGCTGCTGATGACCGGATAGCGCGAGTAGCCATGCTCGTTCATGATCGGCAGGAACTCCTCAGGTGAAACATCGCGTTCCAGCACGACCATTTGCGATCGTGGCACCATGATGTCGCGCACCTGCATCTCGGACACCAGGAAGACACCCTCGATCATGTCCAGTGCATCCTGCTCGATGGTATGGCGGCCGGCTGCCAGGCGCAGCATCCCGATCAACTCATCGCGCTTCAGGTCATCGCCAATCAGCTTTCTGCCAAGGTATGTCTGCATGGAGCGCCACGTCGTGCGCTGCGGATCGTTTTTACTGGCGGCCATTATTCCCTGTCGTCTGCATAGTAAGGATCGCTGAAACCCAGCGTTCCCATGATTTCTGTTTCAAGTGCTTCCATGCGCTGTGCCTCTGCATCTTCCATGTGGTCGTAACCGCACAGGTGCAGCACGCCATGGACTATCATGTGGGCCCAGTGTGCGGTCACGGACTTGTCCTGCTGCCCTGCTTCGCGCTCGATCACCGGTGCGCAGATTGCCAGGTCACCGAGAAACCCGGTGTCGATGTCTGCCGGACCATCGAATGGAAAAGACAATACGTTGGTTGCTCCCTGCTTGCCCCGATAACGCTGATTCAGCGCACTGATCTCCGCTTCGTCGGTGACACGGACGGTCAATGTCTCGCCCTGCTGACCGGCTGCTGCCAGGGCTGCTTCTGCCCATCCCTGCATCTGTTCCCGACCCGGCGCCGCCAGTCCCGGCTGCGCCAGCTGGCGCTCAAGCTTCAGCGTCACGATCGTTCGTGTCCGCCTGCTCATAAGCCTCGACGATGCGCTGCACCAGCGGATGACGGACGACATCACGTGACTCGAAGTAGTTGAAGCTGATGCCGTCGATGTTGTCCAGCACCTCGATGGCATGCATCAGGCCTGAGCGCTGATTGCGCGGCAGATCAGTCTGGGTGATATCGCCGGTAATGATGGCGCGCGAACGAAAACCGATGCGGGTCAGGAACATGCGCATCTGTTCTTCGGTGGTATTCTGGGCCTCGTCGAGTATGGCCATTGCATCATTGAGCGTCCGGCCACGCATATACGCCAGCGGTGCAATCTCGATGATATTTTTATCGATCAGGCGCTCGACCCGCTCGAAGCCCAGCATCTCGAACAGGGCGTCGTACAAGGGCCGCAGGTAGGGATCCACCTTCTGCTCCAGGTCACCGGGGAGGAAGCCGAGCCGTTCACCGGCTTCGACAGCCGGGCGCACCAGCACGATACGATTGACCTCGTCGCGGTCCAGCGCCTCGACTGCACAGGCAACGGCCAGGTACGTCTTGCCGGTGCCGGCCGGACCGATGGCGAAATTGATATCGTTGGTCTGGACGTTGGCGGCATAACGCTGCTGGCGCGGATTACGCAGGCGTATCTTGGCTTTCGGCGTAACGATCACATGCCGTTCATTATCTTCCGGGCTTTTCGACTGCAGCTGATTTGATGTTTCCTGCATGACGAGGTGCACGGTTGCCGCGGACAATTCCGCATCTTCACCGGCACGCCGGTAAAGTTCGCTGATCGCTTTTTCGGCCTGCTTGCCGGCGGTACTCTCACCGACGATGGTAAAGTCGTTCCCCCGATGCATGATGCGCACCATGAAATGCTTTTCCACCTGCTTCAGGTTGCCGTTGAATTCCCCGCACAGCACGGCCAGGCGCTGATTATCGACAGGGTCCAGGTGGAAATGATTGGCGGGAGGTTTTTCGTTCATTAGCCGGGTCTGTCAGCACACACTATCCGGCAACGACCTGGACTGGCACGGTGCGGGCGTTGTCGACACCTTCTATTCTGCCGCGCAGCGAATTCGGCAGGGCCTCGACAATTCGAACGTCAATCAGCTGACCGACCAGGCGCTGCTGGCCGGGAAAATTAACCACCCTGTTGTTCTCGGTGCGGCCGGCCATCTCGAGGGCATTCTTTTTCGACACGCCCTGTACCAGCACTTTCTGCACGCTACCTACCATCCCTTCACTTATGGCTCCGGCCATTTCGAGTATGCGCGACTGCAGCCGCGCGAGGCGTTCTTTCTTGACTTGCAGCGGCACCGAATCGTCCAGGTCGGCCGCGGGGGTACCCGGCCTGGCGCTGTAAACGAAGCTGAAGGAGTGATCGAAGCTGATCTCCTCGATCAGGTCCATGGTGGCCTGGAAGTCCGCCTCGGTTTCGCCCGGGAAACCGACAATAAAGTCTGAAGACAGGCTGATGTCAGGGCGCACCTCGCGCAGTTTGCGAATAATGGTCCGGAAATGGTCTGCCCGGTAGCCGCGCTTCATCAGTTCCAGTATCCGGTCCGAACCGCTCTGTACCGGCAGGTGGAGGTGATCAACGAGCTTGGGCAATTCGGCATAGGCCTGCACCAGTTCATCGCTGAATTCCAGCGGATGCGAGGTGGTGAAACGCATCCGCTCGATGCCTTCGATCTCGGACACGTAGCGCAGCAGGGTGGCCAGGTCGGCCGTACCGCCCTCATGGGTAGCCCCCCGATAGGCATTCACATTCTGACCGAGCAGGTTGACCTCGCGAACACCCTGGCCGGCCAGCGTATAGATTTCTGCCAGCACATCATCGAAAGGACGGGAAAATTCTTCACCGCGGGTATAGGGTACGACGCAAAAACTGCAGTACTTGCTGCAGCCCTCCATGATGGACACGAATGCGGTGGGGCCTTCTGCGCGGGGTTCCGGCAGGGCGTCGAATTTCTCTATCTCGGGAAAGCTGGTGTCTACCCGGCTATCGTGCTGTGCGCGGCTCTGGTCGATCAGCTGCGGCAGCCGATGCAGGGTCTGTGGCCCGAATACCAGGTCAACATACGGTGCCCGGCTGAGTATCTCCTCGCCTTCCTGGCTGGCTACGCAGCCGCCCACGCCGATCAGCAGGTCGGGCCTGTCCTGTTTCCACTCCTTCCAGCGACCCAGCTGGGAAAACACCTTTTCCTGAGCTTTCTCGCGCACTGAACAGGTATTCAGCAGCAGCACATCTGCCTGCTCGGGATCCTGGGTAACCTGCATACCATGACTGCCGGCCAGTAGATCGGCCATGCGGCTGGAATCGTATTCATTCATCTGGCAGCCGAAGGTCTTGATATAGAGCTTCTGCGCGGGACGCTGATCTGCTTTTACGTCAGGCATTCAGGGACAGGGATATACAGTACGGCTTGCAACGCTAACGTTATCGATGCGGAATTTCCAGTCTGAATCACGCGCGATCGCTGTCTTATCAAGCTCAGCGGGCATTACTTGCCCGGCTTCACGGTGGTCAGGCCGGCTGTCTCCCACGCCTGCATGCCGCCACGATACCATTTCAGCTTGCTGGGCGGATAGCCGATCTTGAGCAGGGCGCGGATATTGGTCGGTGACTGGCCGCACCACATGCCATTGCAGAAAAATACCAGCGTACGCGCATTGCCGAAGTCCCAGAACTCGGTCAGACGCAGGGCGCCGAACTGGTTTTCAATGATATCGGCCATTGCGTCTTCATCGGCACTGCCAAGTTTGAGCTTCTTGTAATGGATGTTCACTGATCCCGGGATCGTGCCCTTGGCAATCCACTTGGGACCACGCGAATCGATAATCAGCAGGGAGTCGTCGCCGGCCGATTTCTTTGCCAGGTAATCGAGCATTTCCAGTTCGCCGATAGTTTCAACGCCTTCTGCAATGCGCGCAGGCTGAAGGCAGAACGGTGGGCACTTGCGCGATGTCTTGGTGAAGTCCGGGTTCATCCGGTGAGATGTGTCCTGTGGCCGTTTGATGGTGACGGTCTTGCCATCGTGCATCACATCGACCGAGGCGATAGAACGGGTTATCTTGACCGGCGTTCCGTCATCCTGCCCGGCAGCCGTTTCTTCTGCATTTGCCGTGGATAGAAGCAGCAAGGGCAATGCCAGGCCGGTGGCCGCGATCGTGTGAAGTTTACGCATCAGTCTTCCTCTGGTGTTCAAATAATTTTCGCCGGAGTTTAGCATACGGCCCCGCCGTTTAAATGCACCTGGCCCGCCCTGCCCGGCAGACTGTGCTATATTTCGCGCCTGTTTCTTTTACCATAGTAGTACACATGAAAAGCGATAATGTCGTCTGGCATCAGACTGCCGTAACCCGCCCCGACCGCAACAAGCTGCACGGCCACGAGAGCGTCATCATCTGGTTCACCGGTTTGTCCGGCGCCGGCAAATCCACCCTCGCCAATGCCCTGGAAGCACGCCTGCACGAGCTGCGCTGTGCAACCATCGTGCTCGACGGCGACAACGTTCGGCACGGATTGTGCGGTGACCTGAGCTTTTCGCACGAAGACCGCGAAGAAAACATTCGCCGCATCGGCGAGATGTCCAAGCTGTTCATCGATGCAGGCGTCATCCCGCTGACCGCATTCATTTCACCGTTCCGCAGTGACCGGCGACGCGTGCGCGAGCTGGTAGCGAAAGGCGATTTCGTCGAGATTTACGTGCGCTGCGGTCTCGAAACCTGTGAACAACGCGACGTGAAAGGCATGTATAAAAAGGCGCGTCGCGGTGAAATCAAGGAATTCACCGGCATCTCCTCTCCCTATGAAGAGCCCGAAGACGCGGAAATCATTGTCGACACCGACACCCATACAATCGAGGAATGCGTCGACCACATGATGAATGAACTGGTGCGCCTCAACGTCTTCCACGGCCCGCTGGAAGAACGCATCGCATCCTCGCTTTAACCGGGCCTGCCGTCGACACGCGGCAGCCAGTACACCGGCGCCATGCGAATGACAAATATCGCGAAAGCGATAGCCCACAGCCAGGCCGATACGATCACCGTATCCTGGTAGAGCGCCGGCCATGCCAGCGGTACGAATACCCGCGTAATCGCGGCAATATTCAACAGCATGAAGGCCAGCACCAGGCTGTCCGGCGCATGCAGCGATCTGCCGCTGTGCCCCATGGATACCCTCACCATCATGCCGGCCGTGATCAGCCCGATGCCGCCGGCAGTCATCGCGTGTATGGCCAGCATCTCCGCCAGGAAGCCTGCCAGGGCCAGCCCCATCATAATCAGACCGATGACAATCCATCCATAGGCCGTTACCAGCACCCAGAGCAGCGGGACGCTCCAGACACCTTTCTGGTACCAGCCAGCCAGGCGGATAGCGTGGACTGCAGCCGTTACCAGGGCGGTGACCGCGGAGACACGTGCATCTGCACCCAGCAGGTAGAATCCGGCAAGCGCCAGCAGGGAGATTGTCGACAGGACTTCTATGCCCTTCCATTTCCTTGCCGTAACCCGGCCACCAAGACCGCGCTCAATGAAAAAGGGGATCACCCTGCCACCCATGACGCTGATCAGCAGCAACACGGTGAACAGCCCGGCAAAGATGCCCAGCCGTACTCCATCTGCCAGCAGGCCGTTCACACCAAGGTGGAAAATGCCATTGGCAGCCGTGTACACGGCGAGAATAACGATAAAGATCAGATTGCGATGATTACCGGCTTTCACGATCGGTACGGCCAGCGCCACGGCCAGCAGCGGAACAAATGCAAAATCGACTAGCGAAACACACCACAGCGGGATGTCCGCATCGACCACCGGTACGATGCGCCCGGCTATCCAGAGCAGGGCCAGCGACATCAGGGCGATGCCGTTCAGGGTCTGCCTGCCTGTCCAGTTTTTTACCACCGTGAGCAGAAAACCCGCCACAACTGCTACCACGTAACCGAATACCATCTCATGGCCGTGCCAGGTAGCGGGAGGGTAAGCCAACGTCTCGACGCCTGATGCATAGACATGACTCCAGTAGAGTAGCGGCAGACATGCAGACAACCCGGCCAGCAGGAAAAAAGGGCGAAAACCGAGCTGCAGCAGGGCTGTCCGGCCGGCGGGACACTTTGCGGTTAACTCAGGATTTATCAGCACCTGTTGTATCCCCTTTAATCCCGAAGGCCAGACATCCGATCCACGCCATCACGTGCACAGATTCATGGAATCACTTCCTGGTGTCAGATCAATCCAATGAATGTCAGTCGCATCAGTGCAGTGACTGCACATCGATTATAACGGGAGCTCGAGCGAGTCATTTGACCTATGTCATGCGGAGTCTACGCACTAAATTTGCTAGAATCGCCGACTTACGTTTGACATGGCATACGCAACAGCAGGACACACATGAGTAAAACTGCACTGATTACCGGCATCACCGGCCAGGACGGCGCCTACCTGGCCGAACTCCTAATCGACAAAGGCTACACGGTACATGGC
>JARFQC010000149.1 GCA_029287965.1 Arenicellales bacterium | reverse complement strand
TCATTCCATACCAGTGAACCTTGATCGGCCCTATCCCGAACATGACGGGATCTATCTGCGGATACTCAAACATGCGCGGATTATGGACTGTTTATGAGGGCATATGAAGATTTACTTAATTACAATTGTTAATGATTATCATTTGCATTACTATTCGCACCCACATCTACTTCCAGCAAAAATTATTGAGGCACGAAATGAGATTATCCTGTCACCTGGCTCTAGGCCTGGCAATGAGTATTGCCACTACCGCCCAGGCAGCTGACGATCTGCCTTCACGCGAAGAAATGTGGAAAATCATCCAGCAGCAGCAAAAACAGATCGAAACGCTGATGTCAGGGCAGCAGAGCAATGAAGAGAAAATCAGCGCAACCGAGTCCAAGGTCGAGGCAACGGCGGAGGCCATTGACGCAAGCCAAACCGCAACCGGCAGCAGTGCAAAGAAGGTCCATATCGGCGGGTATGGCGAATTGCACTATAACAACCTCCAGGACAACAACTCAGATGCAGAGAAGAAAGAGATCGACTTTCACCGGTTCGTGCTGTTCTTCGGCTACGACTTCAACGATCGCACACGATTTTTCTCTGAAGTCGAGATTGAACACGCGCTGTCTGGCGATGGCCAGCCCGGTGAAGTGGAACTTGAACAGGCATACATACAGCACGACCTGACCAATTACACGAACTTCAAGGCCGGCCTGTTCCTGTTGCCCGTGGGCATACTCAATGAAACGCACGAACCGAACACCTTTTACGGTGTGGAGCGCAACAACGTAGAGAAGAACATTATTCCAACGACATGGTGGGAAGCCGGACTTGCCCTCGGCGGCCGGATCGGCAAAGGCTGGTCCTGGGATGCGACAGGCACCTCCGGGCTGCTCACATCCGCTGAAGACGGCTACAAACCGCGTGCGGGTCGCCAAAAGGTTGCCAAGGCAGTCGCCAACGATGGGGCGCTTACCGGCAGACTCAAATGGACCGGTGTTCCCGGCGTTGAACTGGCCGCGACCTTCCAGTACCAGTCTGATATCACCCAGGGAGAAGATCCGACGGCAGGTGCCGCAACCCTGTTCGAAACCCACGCCGCCCTGCTCAAGGGTGGCTTCGGGCTGCGTGCACTGTATGCCCAGTGGGGCCTTGATGGTGAAGGTCCTGCCAGTATAGGTGCTGACAAGCAGGACGGCTGGTATATCGAACCTTCCTGGCGCTTCAACCCGTCGATCGGCATATTTGCCCGCTACGAGCAGTGGGACAATGCAGCAGGCGACAGCAGCGACAGTGAATATGCCCAGACCAGTCTCGGGGTGAACTACTGGTTGAATGAAAACGCCGTATTCAAGGCAGACTGGATCGCTCAGGATGCGCCGGATGGCAAGACAGAATACGAAGGGTTCAACCTGGGCGTCGGCTATTCTTTCTGATTGTGACCGTGATCCATTCAATTAAGGGTATTGCCAGGCATGGCAGGGTCGGTGTTCTGACCCTGCTATGCTGCCTTGGTTCTGCAGCCATGGCTGACCAGCAGTTTGAAATACCTGCCAGTGACTTCCTGGACCGGGTATTCGAGGGTGAGCCCCCTGCTCCCTCGGTGATCTGGCTTACCGGACCAACCAGGGATGAAGTCAGAAATATCCTCGGCCATAACTATGCCAGCCTGCGTGTCCGCTACTGGAAACGGGGCCCGAGAACGGCCTGGATTCTGGATGAAATAGGCAAGGAACGACCCATCACGGCTGGTTTTTTCGTCAACGAAGGCAAACTGGAACAGACTGCTGTGCTGGCATTCAGGGAAAGCCGGGGCTGGGAAATTCGTCATGATGTGTTTACCCGGCAGTTTGATGGCGCCGGATTGCTAGCCATGAACCAGCTGGATACCGGCATAGACGGCATCAGCGGCGCCACTTTGTCAGTCAGCGCAATGCGGCGCATGTCCATCATGGCACTGTACCTGACGACTCAGCTTCCAGAAACAAAGGACTGAAACATGCACCGCCACCTGCATAAATGGCATCGTCGCATCGGCGCTTTCGGTGCATTAATTGCAATCTATCTGGCCATCACCGGCCTGCTCCTCAACCACACTCACGACCTCGGCCTGGACCGGACGCAAACACGGTCCAATCTGCTGTTGAATCTCTATAACATCACCCCGCATGACGGCATCGCTGCCAGTACTAGAAAAAGTCGTGTATCCCAGCACGGTGACTCCCTGTTTATCGGCACACATATAGCAGGCAGGGACAGCGGGGAATTAAACGGCGCGGTTTACTATCGCGACATGTACCTGGTGGCAACCAGCAAGCACCTGCACATCTTTACGAAAGACGGAAACCTCGTCGAGACACTGGATAACTCGGCCGGGCTACCGGCCAGAATTGAGCGACTGGGCATAACATCAGCAGGGGAAATTACCGTGGATGATGGCGCTAGCTACTGGCTGGCAGACGAGGGCCTGCTCAACTGGACACAAACCGGTGCGATAATGAGTGTCGACTGGTCACGTGTACGAGTCCTGTCACAGGTCGAGAACCGGCAGCTGGCTGAACTGGCACCCGGTGCCGGTCCCAGCTGGGAACGTGTATTACAGGATTTACACAGCGGGCGCCTGTTTGGCACGGCCGGCACCATCGTCATAGACCTGACCGGCATCGTTATCCTGCTGCTGGCCGTCAGCGGCTTCATTACCCTGCTGATGCGTAAACGACGCTCTCGCAGCCCCGAAGTGGCATTCAGCCAGCTAGAACGGCAGGCAAAATAACCCCACGATTTCTGTCTTGCACCATTGGGGATGAAACCCCAATCTCTTTGCATGACAACGAACACCAATTCACTGGCGGATGAAACAAGTCCCTATCTGCTTCAGCACGCCCGCAATCCCGTAGACTGGCATGCCTGGAAGCCTGCTGCACTGAATAAGGCGCGTGAAATGGATAAGCCCATACTCTTATCCATTGGTTATGCTGCCTGCCACTGGTGCCACGTGATGGAGCACGAATCATTCGAAGACCCGGCAACCGCGCAGATCATGAATGAACATTTTATCTGCATTAAAGTAGATCGCGAGGAGCGTCCCGACCTGGACAAGATCTACCAGACGGCACACCAGATGCTCACCGGGCGCCCCGGCGGCTGGCCACTGAACATGTTCCTGATGCCAGACGACCACATGCCTTTCTTCGGCGGAACATACTTTCCAGACAAACCGCGCTACGGGATGCCTGCGTTCGCAGAGCTGCTGGAACGGGTTGCCAGCTATTACCACAATAACCGACCAGAGCTGGAACAGCAGAATCGTTCCCTGGTTGATGCCTTCAGCAAGATATCCCACAGCAAGCAGGACGGACGACATCACGATCTGGATCATGCACCCGTTGACAAAGCACTTCAGGAACTGCGCAGCAGCTATGACCCGGTTTACGGCGGTTTCGGCGCGGCACCGAAGTTCCCCCACCCTACCAACCTGGAACGCTGCCTGCGCAGCTCAATAGATCGTGACAAAGACAACAAGGAAATAACGCTGGCTGAAATCGTACACCACACCCTGTCGACCATGTCCGGCGGCGGCGTGAATGACCAGGTCAACGGCGGCTTCTATCGCTATTCGGTTGATGAATACTGGATGATTCCGCATTTTGAAAAAATGCTCTATGACAATGCCCAGCTGATTCCTCTCTATGTCGATGCCGGCATTGCATTCAACGACGATGCACTGCTCGCTACAGCAAACCGTACTTGCGACTGGGTCATGAACGAAATGCAGTCGCCCGAGGGCGGCTATTACTCGAGCCTTGATGCGGATTCCGAAGGAGAAGAAGGCCGCTACTACGTCTGGACGACAGATCAGCTCCGTACCCTGCTGGAGCAACGCCAGTGGCAGATAGCGGAAATGCGATACGGACTGAATGGCGAAGCGAATTTTGAAGGACGCTGGCACCTGCACGTCCGCCGGTCCATTGCAGATATCGCAGCTGTACTCAACATAGACAGTGACTCGGTAGCGCGCGTTCTCGACACAGTCCACGACGTACTGCGGCAAGACAGATCCGGGCGCGTAAGGCCCGGGCTGGATGACAAGATCCTGACATCCTGGAACGG
>JARFQC010000248.1 GCA_029287965.1 Arenicellales bacterium | reverse complement strand
TCTGGGCATTCAGGACACGGCCCGCTTCTACCAGGCCTCCACCTCGGAACTGTACGGCCTGGTACAGGAGGTTCCGCAAAGGGAAACCACCCCGTTCTATCCCCGCTCGCCCTATGCTGCAGCCAAGCTTTATGCCTACTGGATCACGGTCAACTACCGCGAATCCTATGGCATGTATGCCTGCAACGGCATCCTGTTCAACCACGAATCCCCGACCCGGGGCGAGACCTTCGTGACCCGCAAGATCACGCGTGCCCTGGCACGCATCGCGATCGGCCGGCAGGACTGCCTGTATCTCGGCAACATGGACGCCAAGCGCGACTGGGGGCATGCAAAGGACTATGTCGAGGCACAGTGGCTGATCCTGCAGCAGGACCAGCCGGAAGACTTCGCCATCGCAACCGGCGAGCAGCACTCGGTCAGGGAGTTCGTCGAACTGTCCGCCCGGGAGCTTGGCATCACGCTGCGCTGGCAGGGAGAGGGCGTTGATGAAGTCGGCATTATCGACAGCCTGAGCCAGGACAATAGCGACCTGTCAGATACGACACCGCCACCGGGCACCGTCATCGTGCGGGTCGATCCGCGCTACTACCGCCCCTGTGAAGTGGAAACGCTGCTGGGCGATCCGAGCAAGTCCCGCGAAAAACTCGGCTGGACGCCCAGAATTTCATTCATGGACATGGTCAAGGAAATGGTGACGTCGGACCTGGAGGAAGCCAAGCGCGATTCCCTGGTCCAGTCCAGCGGCTTCAAGATTTACGAACGGCGCGAATAAGGCACCTGGCGACTTTTTTGTGGGAGCGACAGGCTGTCGCTCCCACCAGTAATCGTCGATGACCCTAGCTAACCGCTGAAAATGATTGGTCTAGGAATTCTTCAGCTCATTGGTCAGCGATTCACAAACTTCCTTGGCATCGCCAAACACCATCGAACAGTTGTCCCGGTAGTACAACAGGTTGTCGATACCGGAATACCCCGGCCGCATCGAACGCTTGATGACGAAGACAAACTTGGCCTTCTCGACGTCCAGGATGGGCATGCCGTAAATCGGGCTCGACTTGTCTGTCTTGGCCGCAGGATTGGTCACATCGTTGGCGCCGACAACAAGGGCCACGTCAGCCGTTGAAAACTCCGGATTGATTTCTTCCATCTCGGCGACATGGTCATAGGGGATGTCCGCCTCGGCGAGCAGTACGTTCATGTGGCCCGGCATCCGTCCCGCTACCGGGTGAATGGCGAACTTGATCTCGATCTCCTTCTCGTCAAGGATGTCCGTCAGTTCTTTCAGGGCATGCTGGGCCTGGGCGACGGCCATGCCGTAGCCGGGTATCACAATGACCTTGCTGGCATTTTCGATCATGAATGCCAGGTCTTCGACCGCGGCACTCTTAACGCCCTGGTTGGCGGCATGCGCGGCCTCGGATCCTTCGTCGTCTTCGCCGCCGAAGCCGCCAAGGATGACGCTGATAAACGAGCGATTCATTGCCCGGCACATGATGAACGACAGGATGGCACCGGAAAAACCAACCAGTGCACCGGTCACGATCAGGGCATGGTTGCCGAGGGTAAAGCCCGTCGCTGCTGCGGCCCAGCCCGAATACGAGTTGAGCATCGATACGACAACCGGCATGTCGGCACCACCGATCGGTATGATCAACAGTATACCCAGTGCCAGGGCAATCGCCGTCACCAGCAAGAGTGGCATCAGTCCACCCTGCTGGTAGAACTGGGCGATCAGGACCAGGGATGCCACACCCAGGGCCAGGTTTAGCCAGTGCTGCCCCTTGAACACGACCGGATTGCCGCTGAGTATGGCCTGCAATTTACCGAATGCTATCAGCGAGCCGGTGAAGGTAACGGCACCGATAAACGCGCCGACACCCAGTTCAACCAGCATGATGCCGTCAACGTGGCCGGCAGCCGCATGCTCGGTGTACGTACCGATCGCGACCAGCACCGCCGTCAGGCCAACCAGGCTGTGGAAGGCGGCAACGAGCTGGGGCATGGCCTTCATATCGATTTTCATCGCGATAATGATGCCGATCACGGCTCCCAGCGCGAGGCCGGCCAGGATAAGCCCGTAGTTCTGTACTGCTGGATTGACCAGCGTTGCGGCAATGGCGATCACCATGCCGATCATGGCGAAGTAGTTTCCTCGCCGGGCTGTCGACGGATGGGTCAGGCCCTTGAGTCCGAGTATGAACAGCGATGCCGATATCAGGTAGAAGATTGCTAGCGTGTCGATAGTAAACATGGTTCTGCTGTCCGGTTACTTTTCTTTCTTTTTGAACATCGACAGCATGCGCTGTGTGACAGCAAAGCCCCCGAAAATGTTGATAGAGGCCAGGGTCACGGCGACGAAGCCGAGTACCTTCTCAAGTCCGGTCGCGTGGGGAGAACCCGTGACGAGTATGGCGCCGACAATGATGATGCCCGAGATCGCATTGGTCAGCGAAATCAGCGGTGTGTGCAGTGACGGCGTCACGCCCCAGATAACAAAATAGCCGATGAAGCAGGCCAGCACGAAGATGAACAATGCGACGATGGCCGGGGACATGGCTGCTGCAGTAATGGTTTCTGTCATTTTCTCTGTGCTCCTTGAAGGAGGGAATGTGGGGTCAAATCGCGGCTAAGCGCATTCTGTTCGGCTCCGGTCAGAACCGGACTTCACCCTGGTAGACAACCAGCGCGGCTTCGGTTATCTCGTCTTCCATATAATCCGGCCTGACGAGCGTACCCTCTTCGCTGCTGACCAGCAGGGCCGCCAGGTTGACCAGGTTGCGGGCAAAAAAGCTGCTCGCATCCGCTGGCACCATTCCGGGATAGTTCGTGTAGCCGACAATCTCGACACCGTGCTCGCTGACGACCTGTCCGGGCTGCGTGAGCGCGCAGTTGCCGCCGGTTGCCGCAGCCATGTCGATGATTACTGAGCCCTCGCGCATGCCCTCGACGGTTTCGGCAGGAATCAGCTGCGGTGCGGGCCGGCAGGGAATGGCGGCTGTAGAAATGATCACGTCGGCCTTCTTGAGCTCATCGGACAAAAGCTGCTGTTGCTTTTTGCGTGCGTCTTCGGAGAGCTCTTTTGCGTAGCCACCTTCACCGCTGCCTTCTTCACCGATATCCAGCTCGATGAATTTTGCACCCAACGATTCGATTTGTTCCTTGACCTCGGGACGCACGTCATAGGCCCGCACCTGTGCACCCAGCCGGCGTGCGGTGGCAATGGCCTGCAAGCCGGCCACACCCGCGCCCAGCACAATGACCTGGGCAGGCTTGGCCGAACCGGCCGATGTCATCATCAGGGGGAAAAAACGCTTGTAATGTGTCGTTGCCTCGAGGACGGCGCGATATCCGCCTATGTTGGCCTGTGAAGAAAGGATATCCATGGACTGCGCGCGCGAGATGCGCGGTATGCGTTCCAGCGCCAGCACGTCTACCTTTTGGTCGGCAAGCTGCTTGAGCGTACCGTCGTCTTCGCACATGGCGAGAAATACGACCAGCATGCTGCCGCCGGCGATGCCTGCCAGTGTCTCGGTATCCGGCAGGTTTACAGCGAATATAAAGTCCGCAGACGAAACGGTTTGTGCATCGGTGAGAGTCGCCCCGGCGTCGGCATAATCCTTGTCCGGATAGCCGGCGAGAGCACCGGCGCCCTTTTCCACACAGACTTCAAGGCCAAGCTTGCGCAGCCGCGCGACCGAATCCGGTGTTGCGCTGACCCGCGTTTCACCCTGCCCGTTTTCCCTGTAGACACCGACTTTCATAGTTATCCGTTATTTATACTGTGGCAATCAAGCAGTCGGATTGTACCGATTACGCCGGCGCTGTAAACAGATCAATACCTTACAATGCTGGCCAAATTGTCCTGGCACCCCGGAATCACACCCTTGCTCATGACTCGCAGATCGCGGAACTGTTCAGCGAATCGCGCATCGAAAGTATTTGGCAAAGGCACGCTGAGCATCGCAGGCAAACGGGGCCATTGATTTACAACGTCGCAAGTACTGGAAAATATCAGCCGATTTCGCTATCTTTCCACGGCTGTCTGCATGAGAGGCTCTCCTCGGGAGCGCATGTCTGCGCCTAGGACATCCTGCCTGCCCCTGAAAGAAATGAGATGAAATGCACGCACAGGCGGACGTGGGAACGCCTGACACGAGAATGATTAAAGAGGATTGATATGACACAAGGGACATTACCACCCCGGCAGGGACTCTATGACCCCCGCAACGAACACGATAACTGCGGTGTCGGATTCATTGCCGATATCCAGGGCAGGAAAAGCCACAAGATCATCCAGCAGGGCCTCGAGATACTCAGGAACCTGACCCACCGTGGCGCTGTTGGAGCAGACCCCCTGGCCGGTGACGGCGCCGGCATCCTTATGCAGATACCCGATGGTTTCCTGCGGGAAATCTGCGAGGACAGCTCCATCTCTCTGCCGGCTGAAGGCGAGTACGGCGTGGCGATGGTATTCATGCCGCGCGACCAGGCAGCCAGTGACGCCGCAGAAAAAGTTTTTCAACAGTATGTGGCAGCTGAAGGCCAGACTTTACTGGGCTGGCGTGACGTCCCAGTCGATAACGAAGGTCTCGGTTACAGCGTCATCCCGACGGAACCTGTTGTGCGCCAGCTATTTATCGCCCGTGGCGATAACTGCGCCGATCAGGACGACTTCGAACGCAAACTTTACGTCATCAGGAAGCAAGTAGAAAACAGTGTCCGGGATAGCGGGATGCCCGGCAGCGATGGTTTCTACGTCGCATCCATGTCCTCACGCGTACTGCTTTACAAGGGCATGCTGCTGGCCAACCAGGTCGGCACCTACTACAAGGATCTCGATAACGAGCGCATGGAGTCGGCGCTCGCCCTCGTGCATCAGCGTTTTTCGACCAATACATTCCCTACCTGGGATCTTGCCCAGCCGTTCCGCATGATCGCGCACAATGGCGAGATCAATACCATGCGCGGCAACGTGAACTGGATGGCCGCCCGTCGCTACAGCATGGCATCGGACATCTTCGGTGACGACCTGGACAAGATCTGGCCGCTGATTCCGGAGGGCCAGTCCGACTCGGCCTGTTTCGATAATGCGCTGGAATTGCTGACCCTGGGCGGATACCCCCTGTCGCATGCGATGATGATGCTGATTCCCGAGGCATGGTCCGGCAACCCGCTGATGGATGAAGGCCGCCGTGCATTCTACGAGTATCACGCCGCGTTGATGGAACCCTGGGACGGTCCGGCTGCCGTGGCCTTTACCGATGGACGCCAGATCGGCGCGACACTGGATCGCAACGGGCTGCGTCCGGCACGCTACCTGATTACTGATGACAACCTGGTCCTGATGGCATCGGAAATGGGTGTCCTGGACATCCCGGAAGAAAAAATTGTCAAGAAATGGCGCCTGCAGCCGGGCAAGATGTTTCTCATCGACCTGGAACTCGGGCGCATCATCGATGACCAGGAACTGAAAGCCGAGCTGAGCAGCAAGAAACCCTATCGTCGCTGGCTGGACGAGACCCAGTTCCATGTCGATGATCTGAAATCCGGCATCGGCCCGATGGTCCCGGACACGGATATCCTGCTCGATCGTCAACAAGCCTTCGGCTATACGCAGGAAGACGTCAAGTTCCTGCTTACGCCCATGGTGCTGACAGGCCAGGAAGCGACCGGCTCAATGGGTGCGGACAATCCACCCGCGGTGCTGTCATCGCGGGCCAAGCATTTGTCCAACTTTTTCAAGCAGAACTTCGCCCAGGTAACGAATCCGCCTATCGACCCGATACGCGAAGAACTGGTGATGTCGCTGGTATCCCTGGTAGGGCCGCGCCCCAACCTGCTCGGCATCAACGAAGCCGCCTCGCACATGCGCCTGGAAACCAGCCAGCCGATCCTGAGCAACCTGGACATAGAGCGCATCCGCAACGTCGAGGACAGCAGCAATGGCGCCTTCCGCACCATCACCCTGGATATCTGCTATCCAGCGGCAAACGGCACGGAAGGAATGGCGCCAGCGATTGATGCGCTGTGCCAGAAAGCCGAACACTCGGTCAAGGAAGGCTACAACATCCTCATTTTGTCAGACCGCAACGTTAATGCGGACTACGTCGCCATTCCGGCATTGCTGGCCACCTCGGCGGTTCACCATCACCTGATCAGGACCGGCCTGCGCACCAGTTCCGGCCTGGTCGTAGAAACCGGTGCCGCACTGGAAGTCCATCACTTTGCCACGCTCGCCGGCTACGGTGCCGAAGCCATCAACCCATACCTGGCCTTCGAAACCATTCGTGCACTGGTGGCTGACCTGCCCGATGAAATCGAGTACGAGGAAGCAAAAACACGCTACATCAAGGCGCTTGGCAAAGGTCTTAAGAAGGTTATGTCCAAAATGGGCATTTCCACCTACCAGTCTTACTGCGGCGCACAGATTTTCGATGCCATTGGCCTGTCGTCAGCATTTATAGACCAGTATTTCACCGGCACGGCAACCACCATCGAGGGTGCCGGCCTGGCCGAAGTCGCCCGTTCGGCGATGGAGTGGCACAGCAACGCCTTTGGTGACCAGCACATCTACCACCGTCACCTGGACGTCGGCGGAGATTACGCTTACCGCCTGCGCGGTGAGCAGCATATCTGGTCACCGGAAACCATCGCCAGCCTGCAGCATGCTACCCGCACCAATAATGCGGAGACCTATGTTGAATTTGCCCGCCTGGTCAACGAGCAGAACGAAGAACTGAAAACGCTGCGCGGCCTGTTCGAGTTCAAATTTGCCGACCAGCCGGTACCGCTGGACGAAGTCGAACCGGCCAAGGAAATCGTTAAACGCTTTGCAACCGGCGCGATGTCCTTTGGCTCGATCTCCTACGAGGCGCACTCGACGCTGGCGATTGCCATGAACCGCATCGGCGGCAAATCCAATACCGGCGAAGGCGGCGAAGAAGCCAGCCGTTTCGTCACCATGGAAAACGGCGACTCGGCACGGTCCGCGATCAAGCAGGTCGCCTCCGGTCGCTTCGGTGTCACCGCCGAGTACCTGGTCAATGCCGACGATATCCAGATCAAGATGGCCCAGGGCGCCAAGCCCGGCGAAGGCGGCCAGCTGCCCGGCCACAAGGTCAACGCAGAGATTGCACGCGTGCGTCACTCGACCCCGGGGGTCGGCCTCATTTCGCCGCCGCCGCACCATGACATCTACTCGATCGAGGATCTCGCGCAGCTGATTTTCGACCTCAAGAACGTCAATCCCGAAGCGCGCATCAGCGTCAAGCTGGTCTCCGAAGTGGGTGTCGGCACGGTTGCCGCGGGCGTATCCAAGGCACATGCTGACCACGTCACGATAGCCGGCTACGACGGCGGCACCGGCGCCAGCCCGCTGACCTCGATCAAGCATGCCGGCAGCCCGTGGGAAATCGGCCTCGCCGAGACACACCAGACCCTGGTCCTCAACAACCTGCGCGGACGCATTGCGGTACAGGCGGACGGAGGCATGCGTACGGGAAGGGACGTCGTAGTCGGCGCCCTGCTCGGTGCCGACGAATTCGGCTTTGCCACCGCCCCTCTGATTGTTCAAGGCTGCATCATGATGCGCAAATGCCATCTGAACACCTGCCCGGTCGGCGTCGCCACCCAGGATCCGGAACTGCGCAAGCGCTTTACCGGCCAGCCGGAGCACGTCGTCAATTACTTCTTCTTCGTTGCCGAAGAGATCCGCCAGTTGATGTCACAACTGGGTTTCCGCACGTTCGATGAAATGATTGGCCAGATGGACCGACTCGACATGCGCGGCGCGATCAACCACTGGAAGGCCCATGGTCTTGATTTCTCCCGTGTACTGCACAAGCCGGAGATGAAAGACGGCGTCAGCATATACAACAGCGAGCGCCAGGATCACGGCCTGGAAACCATTATCGACAACGAGTTGATCGCCCAGGCTCAACCGGCCATTGCAAACGGTCAGCCCGTCAGCATCGATACACAGATCCACAACTACAACCGTAGTTTCGGCACCATGCTGTCTGGCGCCGTGGCTAAACAGCATGGCTACGCCGGCCTCCCCGATGACAGCATCCATATCAAGGCGCATGGTACGGCGGGGCAGAGCCTCGGTGCCTTCCTTGCCAAGGGTGTCACCATCGAACTATCCGGTGAAGGCAATGACTATGTCGGCAAGGGGCTGTCCGGCGGCAGGATCATCATCTATCCGCCGGAAGAATCACCGATAGTCGCTGAAGAGAATATTATCGTCGGCAACACGGTTCTGTATGGCGCCATTTCCGGGGAATGCTATTTCCGCGGTGTTGCCGGGGAACGCTTTGCGGTACGTAACTCCGGTGCAACGGCCGTCGTCGAAGCCTGCGGCGACCACGGCTGCGAGTACATGACCGGCGGTATCGTGGTGGTGCTGGGCTCAACAGGACGCAATTTTGCAGCCGGTATGAGCGGCGGCATCGCGTATGTATTGAACGGAGACGGGAATTTCGAGACTCGCTGCAATATGGCGCAGGTCGACCTTGAACCGATCACCGAGGAAGACGACGCCCTTGAAGCGCTTGACCACCAGGGCGGCGACCTCGAAACGCATGGTCGCGTTGATGTCAGCCATGATATGACCCGCTACGATGCGATTCGCCTCAAGCAGCTGATTCAGAACCATCTGCACTACACCAACAGTGACCGGGCGCGCGAGATTCTCGACAACTGGGATGACTACCTGCCCCGTTTCGTTAAAGTCATGCCGGTCGAATATCGCCGCGCACTGCAGGAAATCAGCGAGCAACAACACCACAGTGAGACCGTTTAAGGAGATCAATAATGGGTAAACCGACGGGTTTCATGGAATATGCCCGCACAGAGCGGTCTTATGCCGCGGTTGCAGACCGCGTCGTCAACTATTCCGAGTTTGTTATCCCGCTGCGTGATGAGACGCTGCGCGAACAGGGTGCCCGCTGCATGGACTGCGGCATCCCCTTTTGTCACCAGGGCTGTCCGGTCAACAACCTGATTCCGGACTGGAACGATCTCGTTTATAGAAACGATTTGCAATCCGCCATCGAGGTGCTGCATTCGACCAACAATTTCCCCGAATTCACCGGGCGCATTTGTCCGGCCCCCTGCGAGGCATCCTGCACCCTCAACATCGACGATAACCCGGTAACGATCAAGACGATCGAGTGTGCGATCGTTGATCATGCCTGGGAACAGGGCTGGATCAAGCCCAAAATATCCCGTCATCGTACAGGCAAGAAAGTCGCCGTGGTCGGCTCGGGGCCGGCCGGATTGGCCTGTGCCCAGCAGCTCGCCCGCGCCGGACACCAGGTCCGTGTGTTCGAGAAAAATAGCCGCATTGGCGGCCTGCTGCGTTACGGCATACCTGACTTCAAGCTCAATAAGCAGCTGATTGACCGCCGCATGAGCCAGATGCTGGCCGAAGGCGTGGAATTCCGCACCAACGCGCATATCGGCACTGATATTCCTGCCAGGACCCTGCTGGCCAAGTACGATGCCGTGGTCCTGACCGGTGGCTCTGAAGAGCCACGTAATCTTCCGACCCCGGGCAGAAATCTGCAGGGTGTCCACTTCGCAATGGAATTTCTCGGCCAGTCCAACCGGCGCGTGGCGGGTGACGACATCCCGGTTGGCGAGGAAATCCTCGCTACCGATATGGATGTCATCGTCATCGGTGGTGGTGACACCGGCTCGGACTGCATCGGCACCTCAAATCGCCAGGGTGCCAAATCAATCACCCAGCTTGAAATTATGCCCCAGCCGCCTGAAAAGGAAGACAAGGCAACCACCTGGCCGAACTGGCCCAACAAGCTGCGCACCTCCAGCTCCCATGAAGAAGGCTGCGAACGCATGTGGTCGGTTGCAACCAAGGCATTCAAGGGTGATGACGGGCATGTCACCGGGGTCGAGTGCATCAAGGTTGAATGGAACCGCGATGACCAGGGACAGTGGCAGATGCAGGAAATCGCCGGCTCCGAGTTCGAGCTCAAGGCCGACCGCGTGTTCCTGGCCATGGGCTTCGCCCACCCTGTTCACGACGGCATGATTGATGAACTGGAACTGGATAAAGACACCAGGGGCAATATATCGGCCAACACGGACGACTACCGCGCATCCCTGGACAAGGTCTTCACCGCCGGCGACATGCGACGCGGCCAGTCGCTCGTCGTCTGGGCCATACGCGAGGGCCGCCAGGCCGCTCGGTCAGTTGACGCCTACCTGATGGGCGACAGCGACCTGCCTCGCTGACGGGATAACCGTATGCCAAAAGTAAAAAACGACCGTTTCCTGCGCGCCCTGCGCAGGGAGCCGGTGGACGTCACGCCAGTGTGGATGATGCGCCAGGCAGGCCGCTATCTGCCTGAATACCGCGCCACGCGCAGCAAGGCCGGTGATTTCCTGACCCTGTGCAAAACGCCCGAGCTGGCCTGTGAAGTCACATTGCAGCCGCTGGATCGTTTTGAACTCGATGCAGCGATCCTGTTTTCGGATATCCTGACCATTCCCGATGCCATGGGTCTTGGCCTGTACTTCGAGGAAGGTGAAGGCCCGCGCTTCAGCAATCCGGTCAAAAACGCCGCAGATGTAGACAGAATCGGCATCCCTGACCCCGGTGATGAACTGCGTTATGTTACTGATGCAGTTAGCCTGATTCGCCGGGAACTCGATGGTCGCGTACCCCTGATCGGGTTCTCCGGCAGCCCGTGGACACTTGCCACCTACATGGTCGAAGGCGGCAGCAGCAAGACCTTTTCCGGCATCAAGGGCATGATGTTCGATCAGCCTGATATCCTGCATCGGCTGCTGGCAAAGATTGGCGAAAGCGTTGCCTTGTACTTGCAGGCACAGATCGAAGCCGGGGCACAGGCCGTGATGATTTTTGACACCTGGGGCGGCTCGCTTTCACCGGTACACTACCAGCAGTTCTCGCTTCACTACATGAGTAAGATTGTCAGCAAACTGAAATCGCTGCCTGGCGCTGCTGACGTCCCGATCATCCTGTTTACCAAGAATGGCGGCCAGTGGCTGGAATTGATGGCTGACTCGGGCTGCGATGCGCTCGGCCTCGACTGGACGACCAGCCTGGAAGATGCGAAACGCCGTGTCGGCGACCGGGTTGCACTGCAAGGCAACCTTGACCCGTGTGTCCTGTATGCATCCAAAGACGCGATACGACGCGAAGTGGCGACGACCCTGGAAAGCTTCGGTCACGGCAATGGTCATGTGTTCAACCTCGGTCATGGCATACACCCGGGCATCGATCCCGAGCATGCAAGGGCGATGATTGATGCAGTCCACGAACTGAGCAGACCCTTCCACACCTGACGCCCTTCTCTTCATGCACGGCGTGACGTGCCGGGTTGTTCCTGGTCGCACGTTACCCGTGCGTGACACGCACAACGAAAAAAACCGGCCTATGCCGGTTTTTTTAGCAGTGAAACATTAATGTCAGCCGTCTATATCCGGACCGAGTGCAACGGCATTGCCGGTGTTGTCACAGGAACCGAGTGACAGTGACGGCGGTTCTGCATTGAAAGTAAACGGCGCCGCCCTTTTCAGCAGGCTCATGCCAAGAATCGTGCGTGAGGTTCCCGGCAGCACGGCTACTTCTACGTCTTTAAAGCTGCAATTGCTGCCCAGGGTGATTTCACTGACTGAATAGATGTTGACGACGGTTTCGCTGCCGTTTGCCATTACTGCAGTTATCGTGCGCCTGAACTCCACCATGTCGTGCATTTTGAGTTCTTCCAGCATGGCCTTGTTGATGGTCGTGTAACCCGCACCGGTATCAACCATGTACTGGCGTTCATCGGTGCCTTTGACCGCGACGTTTGCATAATACGTTGACATGCCATTTTCGGTCAGAGGGAGTGTGACCTGAACTTCACTGCCAATGGCCAGCATTGGATTTGCAGCACTCAGAGCGATGCCGGCGAACAGCATGGCTTTGATTTTGCTGCTGAAATGGCTATGTATTCGGGTCATTCTAGTCGGCATGCTGTCGTCCTGATAAGTAGGCTTGATTCCTGTTTTCGTGCACATTAACCTCCCATTTAAGTCGACATTCACATTTTTTTCAAGTTTGTGAAGATTCTGTGAACGCAGGAGCGCATTCTTGTTTCTCACTTTTCCCGTCGTTACGAGCTGGCATAAGGATTTCACATATTCACATGCAATATGCATGGGTTATGCGAGATCAATTAAACGCATTAATCTTTCAATTCACCCCCGGCACGTAGTCCAATGGCAATGAAACATGCAGCAATGCCGCTATAACACGCAACAGCTCTGCCTCAGAAGCACGTTGTTTACCGTCAAATCGCACCGTCACTTTGAGGGATTCGAGCAGTTCTTCTTTTACCAGTGGCCGCAAGGCATCCAGTCTCTGCAGAGACGAATCGAGCGCAACCGGCCAATCAGACGGCACATGATATGACGGCCAGGTATGATGCGACGACAAGTGGGTCATCCCTGCCCGGTAGGCACGCATAGCGTCGCTGCGAACGGTATGTCCTTCTTGTGCGAGCACGGAAAATACGACTCCAAGCTCGTATTCATAACGAGTCAGCTTGGTTGACCGTTGCGATTTAATTTGACGACGTGGGCGGCTGCT
>JARFQC010000220.1 GCA_029287965.1 Arenicellales bacterium | reverse complement strand
CCCCCGCCACCCCCCCCCCCCCCCCCGCTCCTCCTCCCCCCCCCCCGACCCCCCACAACATGTATAGTGTGTCGTCGGCAGCGTCAGTTGTGTATAAGAGACAGACAATAACGACTGCACTCGTTGCAGGAATGTTTTCCTTGTCGGTGTTGGATACTGTGTAACTGAAATCGAAGTACTCCATCACCTTCTCGATGAAGTCCGTACCTTCCAGGCCTTCATGTTCTTGCAGGAAGTTGTTGATCTTGTTCTCTGCAAACAGGGCACGCATCGACCGGATCACGAGGCGCGCTGTAATGCCTGCATGTTCATTGAAAAAGCGCGGATATTTACTGGTTAACGCACACTCGATATCCAGCATGACAGCCTCCTTCTATTCAGATCGATCAGGTCCATGCTGAATTCTGGGTGCAGGCTGTGTCGCAGGTATGACGTACCAGTGACAGTTTGGTTAACTCCTTATTAACGCTTTTTTACAGGCGCGGCGGCCTAGCCGCGATCAGGCAGTTTTATGTGAGAGCGGCGGCCTCGGTAACTGCTCCATGCGTTACTCTACCTCCTGCATCCATGCAGTCGTCGCCGCGAAATATTTTATTGAATCCCGTGGGAGCGATTGCCAATCGCGATAGTTTTTTCATCCATTTTTCGCGATTGGCAATCGCTCCCACTGGTCGATAGTTGATAAATTTCTAATCGCGGCGAGGCCGCCGCTCCTACAGGGTGAAATTAGTATCCGCTACGAGCCTAATTACGGATCGGGTGATTTCCAGTCGTCGCCGATGATGTCATCTTCATCGTCCTCGCCTTCCCAGTCATAGCGTTTCTCCGGCAAACGCCGGTCGTAGTTGCGCAGCAGGAAGGCCATGAGGATGCCCAGGATCGCACCGGCGAGGTGGTATTCAAAGGAGATTTCCGGATCACGCGGGAAGATGCCCCAGACCATGCCGCCATAGAGAAAGAACACGATCATCGCAAAGGCTGCCGCCAGGGCGTCGCGGCGCAGGATGCCGATGACAAACAAGAAGAACATCAGACCGTGGGTCATACCGCTGGCACCGTAATGCCAGGCATGCCGGCCGATGACCCAGACCATGAGACCACTGCCCAGGTAGAGCACGATAAGCACCACGAGAGAAGAACGTGGATAGGCATAGAACAGGAGGGCCAGCATCACCAGCAGGGGTAAGGTATTCGAAGTGATGTGGGCCAGTGAGCCGTGGATCAGGGGGGCGGTCAACACGCCCGTGATATGTTCGTAACTGCCCGGGTACACGCCAAAACGGTAGAGTTCCAGGTCGAGCAGTTCACCCAGTGACCAGATCAACCAGATCAGGCCGGTAAACCAGAGCGCCAGCCGTATCGACTGTTTGAAGTCACCGGTAATGTATTGTCTGTTGAGATTTAGCACGTATACCCGTTCGCTTTCGTCATGTCTGTCACTATACAGACTCCGTCCACAGAGATACGTTCCTCCTGATGTGAGTACCTGCAACTAAGCTGTTGGATTGGCTAATTGGCCTGTTGCTGGGCGGCTTCCTTCTGCAGGCGTTCGGCCGTTTTTTCGCGCGTCCAGCGCTGGTAGGTATAACCTCGAGCATACGCCTGCTCGGTCATGTATGTCATGGAACGCTCGAAGCGATTATGCAAGACGGGAAAGTCAATCAGCTGACGCATGTTGCCATGTTCATCAAAAAGAACGATTGATGGAGCGTAACTGAGTTGTAGTTCTTCTGCCCAAGCCGCTGGTGTCGAAGGCTTGCCATCTGGCTTGACCAGTTTCGAAGCAGCATCGTTCATGTCGAGTTGCACGATGCTGAATTCACCGGCGATACCGCGGATACGAGCATCTGAAAAAACATCGCGATGCCATTCTTCGCAGGCCGCGCAGTCGCCCCTTTCGAACAGCACCATCAACGGACGATCAGCGGGGAAAGCATTACGCGCGAGCAGGTGCGGCGGCTTTTCGAACATGGGATCACCCGCTAACTTTGCCGGCTGCCGGCTTACCGTTTGCTGCGCCAGGCTCCAGTCTCGGAATGAAACCTTCTTGGAATGCCCACCCAGTACGTAATCCAGCGCCATTCTGAATCGACCCGGGTCATAGTAACCAGCCGCCTTGAACAGCCTGTTGCCTGACAAGTCGTAAAAGATCGACGTCGGGGTGTACTGGACACCCTGGCTCTTTACGAAATCCTTGACGGGCACAGTGTTGCCTTCAAAATCTACCATCTCGTCGTCTCTGAACATCTCAAAACCGAGCATGTCGTAATTCTGCTGGATGGTCGCCACGATGTCGGATTCTTGCAGCGTGGTATCGATGAACAGCTGGCAGTAGGAACAGCCGTTGGTCTCGTAGTTAACAATCAGACCTTTCTTGCCGGCCGCTTTGGCATTGGCCAGGTATTCCTGCATGTCCGGGGCGATGCTGACATCGACAAACCAGTCAGGCAGCACAATCTGCAGTATTTTGGAATCGACAAAACCCTTCAGTTCAGCGGGCGTGGAGGCAGACAGCCTGTGCGTGAAAACAAGCAACACCGTCATCAGTAACAGTAAGGTTATGCGCAAGCTATGTCGTAGCATAGTGACTCCAGGAACGATTTGTGCCGTACATTGTACGAGCGGTCGTCGGCCGCGAACAAGGTGCAGGAAATATTTTCTCGGCCTATGACCGCTCCTGCATGGACATATACCAGTCAGCGTTTTTTAAAAACCAGGTCCCACACGCCGTGACCGAGTCGCTGCCCCCGTTCTTCGTACTTGGTCACGGGCCTACCCTCCGGTCGCTTGGCAAATCCACCATCGCGAATCGTGTTGACCAGCGCGGGCTCGGCTGTGAGCACTTCAAGCATTTGCTCGGCGTAATCCTGCCAGTCGGTGGCCATGTGCAGGATGCCTCCGGATTTTAGCCGCGATGCAGCGAGCCGAATAAAGTCCGGCTGTATCAGGCGGCGCTTGTTGTGGCGCTTCTTGTGCCAGGGATCCGGAAAGAAAATCAGGATGCCGCTCAGGCTGCGGTCAGCAATATTGTTCGCCAGCACCTCTGCGCCGTCTGTACAGGCGAGGCGCACGTTCAAAATATCGTCCTCATCGAGCTCGCGCATCAGGCGTCCTACGCCGGGTCGATGCACTTCCACACCGAGGAAATCGATGGCCGGGTCGCGTGCCGCCTGCATGCGCAAAACCCGGCCGTCACCGAAGCCCAGTTCGAGGATGACCGGCGCCTCGCGGCCAAACTGCTCACTGAGGTCCCAGTAACCCTGGTTCGGGTCCAGGCCGTAAGTCGGCCACAGGCGTTCAAAGGCATCACGCTGTGCGGGTGTGAAGCGACCTTCACGGCGGACGAAACTGCGGATCTTGCGGTGCTGTTCGGGGGGCTTTTTCTGTTCGGACATCAGACGAAGTGTAGCAGGCTATCAGGGAAATGCCCTGTTGCAGGTGTACAGTAATAGAGAATGAGCATTGCAGGTATACAGGTGATTCCCGGGCGCACAAAATCATTCCTGCACCCCACACCGGCGACAAGGCCCGTATCGACGACGACTAGAACAAGGATCTGCACGGGTTGGACAAGAATTCGACCGAGTTCAGGGAATACCTGCTGCAGCGCATCTTCCCCCTGCTGCATGACTTCCCCGGCTACATGCAGGTATTCGGCACCGCTGTCATCGACGAGTGCTGGATAGTGGAGAACGAGCTGCTGACCCCGACGCTTAAACTCAAACGCCACGCCATCACTGCGCGGCACGAGGCAGAGCTGAACGAAATCTATCAAGGTCACGATGCACTGGATGGTTGATTGATTCAGATCAATACCCGGTCGCCAGGAATTGCTTAGAATAGATCCACGTAACTTTTCGTAACACCTTTCCTATCTGCATAGAGATCCGAGTATGAGTAGTACCCAATACCGAAACTGGATGATGCTGATGACCGGCCTGTTATTGGCCAGCATTAGCGGCACCGCAACCGCCCAGCCATCGGCCGTCGACAGCGATGCCGATATCCAAGTCGAGGAACAGAAACCCAGCGGCGACTTCTGGAAATACGAGGAACTCGACGATGACCTGCATGGCGACACTGTCACTGAAAGCTTCGAATATATCCTCAACAAGTCGCACCGTTTCGCCAACTGGATCGACGGCTTTTTCGATGATGACCGCACCCGGGGCATCAAGAACGAAACCCGCCTGAAACTGAGTGCCTGGGGATTCTGGGACGAGAACTCGGTCTATGATGATTCTGATTTCAACTTCAACGTGCGCATCAAACTGCCGCGTGCCAAGAAGCGCGTCCAGTTTGTCTTGACCAACGAACCCGACGACGACATGGCCAACAGTCGCTCCGGTGGCGTGTTCCCCGATCCGGAAACCAAGGACGAGACGACCGTCGGGTTACGTTTCTTCGACGTTATCGGCAAGAGGATTCCCGGCAAGTTCAGCACCGCTGTCGGCGTCGGCTTCAGTAGCGGCGATCCGAATTTCCGTATCGAACCGCGCTACATCTACACGCACGACTTCAACATCTGGTCGACGACGTTCCTGCAGAAAATCCGCTGGCACTCGGAAAACGGCTGGCGCAGCCTGACACGTCTCGACTTCGACCGGGCAATCAGCAAGAAGTACTTCTTCCGTTCCAACAACGAATTGCAGTGGGATGAAGAGGAAGACGATTTCGATGGCATCGAGTTCCGCCCGCGCTTCATCCTGTCGCGGCGCTTCTCGAGCAAGCAGGCCCTGCTGTTCGAATGGAACAACATCGTCCGCGACAAACCCGAATGGGACGTACACACCACCGCACTAGTCCTGCGCTACCGCCGCCAGATCCTGCGTCCGTGGCTGTTCGTGGAAGTCGCGCCACAGGTTGCCTGGCGCAACGAGCAGGACTGGGATGCTTCGGGCGGCATCTTCGCCAAGCTGGAAATACTGGCGAAGAAAACGGATAAGTAAAACCGTTTCAGATTA
>JARFQC010000208.1 GCA_029287965.1 Arenicellales bacterium | reverse complement strand
GATGAAATTCATACCAGCATGGAAGCCGGACCGATGATGCGCAAAGCGGCGATCAAGGACTGCCTGTGGATCGATACGTACGAGGACTCCAACGTCGATACCGGCCTTGCCTGCGGCCTGATGGGCAAAGCACAGATCGGCAAGGGCATGTGGGCCATGCCGGACGAGATGGCCGCCATGCTCGAAGCCAAGATCGCCCACCCGCGCGCAGGCGCCAATACCGCGTGGGTGCCCTCGCCCACCGCTGCGGTGCTGCACGCCATGCACTACCACCATGTCGATGTATCTGCGGTACAAGAGGACTTGTCCTCACGCTCACCGGCAAACCGCGATGACATGCTCGACATTCCATTGCTGGGAGAAACGCGACTCTCGCCACAGGACATCCGCGAGGAACTGGATAACAATACCCAGGGCATCCTCGGCTATGTCGTACGCTGGATAGATCAGGGTATCGGTTGCTCCAAGGTACCGGATATCAGCAATACCGGCTTGATGGAAGACCGCGCGACACTGCGCATCTCGAGTCAGCATATCGCCAACTGGCTACACCATGGAATCTGCACGCGTGAGCAGGTGCGTGAGGCGTTGGAACGCATGGCCGCGGCGGTTGATGAACAAAACGCCGGCGATCCACGCTACCGCCCGATGGCCCCGTACTTTGACCAGAGCATTGCCTTCCGCGCTGCCTGCGACCTGGTATTCATGGGCCGTGAGCAACCGAATGGCTACACCGAACCATTGCTTTACTCGCATCGACGCGAGGCCAAGCAGCAGTACGACAGTTGAACCAGGGCGGCATGGCAGGCCGGTTCAATCAGGATAGCGCTCCTCGGCAACAAAGCGTTGCAAGGTCTTCCAGTAATCCGCGTCGAACAGGCCGGGATGCGAGGTTTCCAGCAACCGGCGTTGCTCCGGATCAGCGAACAAAAAACCGCTGAACTCTTCGGGGAAGACGTCATGGGGGCCGACCGAATACCATGGCTCGGCGGCCATTTCGTCTTCCGGGTAACGCGGTGGTGGAATGTGACGGAAATTACATTCCACCAGTGGCACGATCTCGTCGTAATCATAGAAGATCACTCGCCCATAGCGCGTGACACCGAAGTTCTTGGGTAGCAGGTCACCGGGGAATATACCCGCCGCCGCGATATCGACGATCGCGTCACCATATTCTTTCAGCGCATGATGCACTTCTTCCACCCCGGCAGACTCCAGGTACAGGTTCAGCGGCTCCAGCCGCCGTTCGATGTACAGGTGGCGGATCACCAGGCTGTCGTTCTCTATCAGGACCTGTGATGCGGCCTCCGCTTTAAGATCAGCCAGCAGGTCATCAGTAAATCGGTCGAGTGGAAAAGCGGTATAGGAGAATTCCCACGCATCTGACATGCGCCCTACCCTGTCATGCTGCTTGACCATGTGATATCGATCGATAACCTGCTGTCGTGTGGTGTCCTTGGGTGGTCGAAAACTGTCGCGGATAACCTTGAAGACATACGGGTAGGATGGCAGCGTAAACACCAGCATGACCATGCCCTGGCTTCCCGGAGCAGTCTCGATCAGGTCTGAAGAGCGCTGCAGGTGATCGAGAAAATCACGGTAGAACTCAGCCTTGCCCTGCTTGTGGAATCCGATCTGGGTGTACAGGTCGGCAGCCGTTTTCTCCGGCAGGAATCCGAGTAGAAAGCGGATGACGGCAGACGGCACCTCTGTATCGACGAGGAAATAGGCGCGTGCCGATGTGAACAGGCTGGCGACCTCATTGCGACCACTGATCAGGTTTTCGACATAGGCCTTGCCGCTATCGCTGCGCCTGACACGCAGGATAAAGGGATAGCGATCCGGGCCATTGATTACACGACCAACCAGGTAGGCCGTACGGTTGCGATAGAACGGCGGCCGCAGCATCTGGATCTGGAAGTGCTGTGCCAGTCGCCGCGGTAAACCGATATCACGGCGCATATCAGCGGTGATATGGCGTATATCCTGCCGCAGATCCTGAAATGCCAGGCCGATATCCGACTCAAGCAGGATGTGCTCCAGGGTTTCCCGCCACCCGACACGCAGCGGATAATAACTGCGGTAGACCGGATTATCGCTATCAAGCCTCTCGGTAGAGACAGACGGCCGTACGAAGATGAAATCGTTGTTGTAATAGCGGCGCTCGAACAGGCCGACGAAGACCGAGTTGTAAAATGTCTCTGCCAGTTCCGGCTGCCTGTGGCGGTACAACAGTCCCATGTAGTGGAACTTGATCCCCTGCCACAGTTCCGGGTCCAGCGTCCCGGTATCCGACCGCATACGCAGTTCGGATATCGTTTCACGCACGCGGGCGTCGTAAAGGCTGATGCGGCTGATCGCAGCACGACGGCTGGCCATCCAATAACCGTGGATGAAATTGTCGCGCGCCTCACGCGTCGTCGTGCGGAAGATATCGAAGTGCTTGTTGAAACCGCTCAGGATGATCTGCGCGATTTCGGCAACGACCGCATGACCGCCTCCAGCCGTGCGGCTGGCATGCAGAGGGACGACGCTTGATCCGGTGGTCGTCACAGCGTCCTCATCTGTTGGCGTTTTGCGAGTCGTAGAACTGCTCCTCTTCAGTGGAACCCGTCAGTGCCGTTACCGACGACAAGCCGCCCTGGATGGTTGTCGTGACATCATCGAAGTAGCCTGCACCGACTTCCTGCTGATGCGAAACGAAAGTATAGCCCTTGTCACGTGCATCGAACTCCGGCTGCTGTACCTTCTCGACATAATGTCGCATGCCTTCGCCGCGGGCATAGTCGTAAGCCAGGTCGAACATGTTGAACCACATGTTGTGGATGCCCGCCAGCGTAATGAACTGGTACTTGTAGCCCATAGCGGCGAGTTCGTCCTGGAAGCTGGCTATGGTTCTGTCGTCGAGGTTTTTCTTCCAGTTGAAAGACGGTGAGCAGTTATAGGCCAGCAGCTTATCCGGGTTGTCAGCCAGAACGGCCTGCGCGAACTCGCGCGCAAAGCCGAGGTCCGGCTTGCCGGTCTCACACCAGACCAGGTCGGCATAGGGGGCATAGGCCACACCGCGTGAGATGGCCTGCTCCAGGCCGTTCCTGACCCGGTAGAAGCCTTCGCCGGTGCGCTCACCGGTAACGAACGGCTGGTCATTGGGATCAACGTCGGCGGTCAACAGGTTGGCTGCCTCGGCATCGGTCCTTGCCAGCAGCAGTGTCGGGACGTTGCACACATCCGCGGCGAGGCGGGCCGCGACCAGCTTCTGGACTGCTTCCTGGGTTGGCACCAGCACCTTGCCGCCCATGTGTCCGCACTTCTTGACCGCCGCGAGCTGGTCCTCGTAATGCACTCCCGCGGCACCAGCAGCAATCATGTTCTTCATCAGTTCGAAGGCATTGAGCACGCCACCGAAGCCGGCTTCGGCATCTGCCACGATGGGCAGGAAATAGTCTGTGTAGCCTTCATCACCGGGTTCGATGTCACGCGCCCACTGTATCTCGTCGGCACGCTTGAAGGCGTTGTTGATACGTCGCACCATGGTCGGTACGGAATCGTAGGCATACAACGACTGGTCGGGATACATTGTTTCCGAAGTGTTGCCATCGGCCGCGACCTGCCAGCCGGAAAGATAGACGGCCTCGATGCCTGCCTTGGCCTGCTGCATGGCCTGACCGCCTGTAATGGCGCCCATACAGTTGACATAGCCTTTGCTGGCGCCACCGTGGACCAGCCCCCAGAGTTTCTCTGCGCCGTTGCGTGCAAATGTGTATTCAGGCTGCACGGAGCCGCGCAGGCGGACCACGTCGGCAGCGCTGTAGCCACGCTTGACGCCTTGCCAACGGGGATTGCTGGCCCAGTCCTGCTCGAGTTCCTTTATCTGTTCAGTGCGTGTTTGCATGTATCCGTCCTCATAGTGATATTTTTTAAAGTTATAGTTATTAGTAACCGGTTAGATCCGGGATGTTGTCGCTGTTGCTCAGGGATTTACCTCCGTAGCTTGTAAAGCCTGTGAGGTGATAATGATGCCGTCCGTATCGGCGTACAGGTATTCGCCGGGGGCGATCTTGATACCGGCGAACTGCACAGCGACATCACGCCGGCCTTCACCGTACTTGTGGGACTTCATGGGATGGGTGGCAAGTGCCTTGACACCTACCTGGATGGTTTTGATCTCGGCCGAGTCGCGGATGCAGCCGTTGACGACGACACCGGTCCACCCGTTGTCGGCCGCCAGTGTCGCCAGGATGTCGCCGAGCAGTGCGCAGCGCATTGAACCGCCGCCATCGACGACCAGCACGCGTCCCTGCCCTGGTTCCTGCAGGGCCTCGCGGACGAGACTATTATCCTCGAAGCATTTGACCGTGGTAATGGGACCGGAAAAGCGGGTAAGCCCGCCGTAATCAGTAAAGCCGGGGGCGGCAATTCTAGCTGCATCACCCAGGTCATCGCTTATGTCGGCAGTAGCATCCAGCATCACAGCACTCCGTCAGTCACGGGGACTGAATCGTTAACGTGCGTCTGCGCGTACTCGCTACAGTCTACACCCGCGCAGCACGCGGCGGGTAAATCAGGACATGTACAGTCCACCATTGATCGGTATGTTTGCACCGGTGATATAGCCGGCTTCTTCTTCGACCAGGTAGGCCACGGCACCGGCGATTTCCTCTGTTGTGCCCATGCGGCCCATCGGGATACCCCCGATAATGGCTTCACGGATGTCATCGCGTATCGCTTCGGTCATCGCAGTCGAGATGTATCCGGGTGAAACCGTGTTAACGGTCACGCCCTTGGTTGCGCCTTCCTGGGCCATTGCCATGGTGAATCCATGCATGCCGGCCTTGGCAGCCGAGTAATTGGCCTGCCCGAACTGGCCGCGCTGGCCATTGACCGACGAGATGTTCACGACCCGCCCGAATCCGTTTTCTAGCATTGCATCCCACAACGGCCGGGTGACGTTGTAAACACTGTTCAGGTTGACGTTTATGACGTCGTACCAGTGATCGTCTTCCATGCGCTTGAAACTTTTGTCCCGGGTGATTCCGGCACAGTTGACCAGTATATCCACCGAGCCTTCGTCGGATAGCAGCTGTGACAGCCTGGTACTGCACTCTTCAGGCGAGGACACGTCCATGCCGAGGATGGCGATGTCATAGCCCGCGGCCTTCTGTTCAGCCTGCCAGGCGGCGGCGTGCTCATTTTCCATCGGGTGATGGACGGCGATAACGTTCATTCCATCATTAGACAAACGGCGGCATATGGCTGTTCCAATGCCACCGATGCCCCCGGTTACCAGTGCGGTTTTTGCATTCATTCCCGTCACTCCCAATCTACTCAGGCAGCTTTGCTGGTCTTGGCTGGAGTGTTCTGCTCGAACTGGCTCCTCACCTGGTCGGCGCTTGCTTCGACCCAGCCCTGGTACTGTTCGCGGCTGTTGCTCAGGATATCAACAACCTGCTGGTTGCTTTCGATCAACTGTTCGCCCAGTTCACGTACAAGTTCGGCCTGCTTGCCGAACAGTTCGTCCGGACGCTGAGTTTGCTTGGCCAACTCGACCTGCTTGTTGCCGGACGCCATGCACAGTTTCATGACTTCCATCTGTTTGCCGGCCAGCTGGTCCCAGATGCCCAGGTTGATATCGGCCAACTTGCGCAGGTTTGCGTAGTTGTCGTTGGCAGCGTTAGACATCATTTCAAAAGTTTCATTGAGGTTCATTTTTAGCTCCATTTTGTGCGTTGCACCATTTGTTGCAGTGCACAATACGAAAACAGGGGTGTGTTGTCAAGGTTTATTTGTGCAGCGCACAAATTTTTTTGTGTATTCTAAGAGGCCTGTCACTCAGGGTGAGATAACAGTCTCATTTCATTGAATAATCAGGATTTTTCAGATTTCCTGTCTGACTTGAAACCGGCCGACTGCATGAAACTGCGTTGCATGTCGCCCCACATTTCGAGATTCTTGCGGGTCAGATCGTTGAAGGCTTCTACCGGATCTTTTACCTCCCCTGCCTGGGCCTCCTGCTGTTGGGTGGCAAACAGATTGAAGCTTTCCTCGAGGTAGCGGGCAAACATTCCCTGCATGGTACCGCCATAAAAGCGGATCAGCTGGGCCAGCATCTCTGCGGTGAACAATGGCCGGCCGCCGGACTCCTCCTCGATAATGATCTGCATCAGGACCTGTCGGGTCAGGTCTTCCTTGTTGTTCGAGTCGACGACTTTAAAGCGGGTCCCGGCCATCACCAGGTCACGCACATCTGTCAGCGTGATGTACTTGCTCTCACCGGTGTCATAGAGCCGCCGGTTCGGGTATTTCTTGATGATACGCTCTTCAACCATCTTGCAACGACTCCAAAAATTGGACGGCGACAGCCTGTCCGTTCAGTGCATGTGCTGGCCACCATTGATGGACAGATCGGATCCGGTAATGAACGCGGCATCGTCCGACACCAGGTAGGCCACAGCAGCTGCGATCTCGTCCGGCTGCCCGAGTCGACCGACCGGGATCTGGGCGATGATCTTCTCGCGTATGTCTTCCGGGACGGCCATGACCATCTCAGTGGCGATGTAACCGGGAGAAACCGTGTTGACCGTAATGCCCTTGCGTGCGACTTCCTGTGCCAGCGCCTTGGTGAAGCCATGCATGCCGGCCTTGGCCGCAGAATAGTTGGCCTGTCCGATCTGGCCTTTCTGGCCATTGATCGAGGCGATGTTGATGATCCTGCCATAGCCACGTTCAAGCATGCCGTTCAGTGCAGGTCGCACAATGTTGTAGACACTGTTCAGATTAGTGCCGATCACGTCGTGCCACTGGGAGGGTTCCATCTTGCGCATTGTCGTGTCGCGTGTGATACCGGCATTGTTGACAATAACGTCGATACGACCGAGGTCTTCTTCGATATCTTCGATCATCTTTTTGCACTGCTCGTAGTCGGTAACATCGGCCTTGTACAACGCGGTGTCGACGCCCTGTTCGCTCATCATTTCACGCCACTTGGCCGCCTTTTCCTCACTGCGGTAGTTCGTCGCAACACGGAAACCATCTTTGGTAAGGCGCTTGCAGATTGCGCTGCCTATACCGCCACAGCCGCCGGTGACGAGTGCCACTCTTTGGACATCAGTCATTGACCCACCCTCCTCTTCAAGGCAGAGATACTTGCCGCCTGTTCAGTCTCGTTGTACCGCCATCGCGACGCCCATTCCCCCTCCGATACAAAGGGTTGCGAGGCCTTTTGTAGAATCACTGCGCTTTAGTTCGTGGATCAAGGATACCAGTACCCGACAACCGGATGCACCTATCGGGTGTCCGAGTGCAATGGCACCGCCATTTACATTGACCTTGTCGATGTCCCAGCCCATTTCCTGGTTGACTGACATAGCCTGAGCGGCGAAAGCCTCGTTGGCCTCGACACGATCTAGATCAGCTACCTGCCAGCCGGCCTTTTCCAGGCACTTGGTCGAAGCCGGAATCGGCCCGGTACCCATGATGGCAGGATCAACGCCCGCACTGGCGAATGCCACGATCGATGCCATCGGTTCAAGTCCTAGCTGTTCGGCCCTTGCGCGACTCATGACCATGACGGCTGCTGCGCCGTCGTTGATGCCCGAGGCATTACCTGCGGTGACCGTGCCATCACGGTCAAAGGCGGCACGCAGCTTTGCCAGTCCTTCCGCCGTTGTGCCGTGACGGGGAAATTCGTCCTGCTTGAAAATGATCGGATCAGCCTTACGCTGCGGTACCTCGACCGGAATGATCTCTTCATCGAATACGTTGTTGTTTTGCGCCACCTCGGCACGTCGCTGGGACTCGGCCGCAAACGCATCCTGGCCGCTGCGGCTGAAATCGTAACGCTTGGCGATATTCTCCGCCGTGACGCCCATATGGCACTGGTTGAACGCATCCGTCAAACCATCACTGAGCATGGTATCGACCATGGCCCAGTCACCCATCTTGGAACCGTTGCGTGAACCCGGCAACACATGCGGAGAAAGACTCATGTTTTCCTGACCGCCGGCGATGACGATGTCAGCGTCACCACAGGCCACTGCCTGCATGGCCAGGTGTACAGCCTTGAGACCGGAACCGCATACCTTGTTTATAGTCATTGCCGGGACCGTGTCCGGCAGTTCGGCACCCAGTGCGGCCTGGCGGGCAGGATTCTGGCCTACACCGGCCGTCAGTACCTGGCCGAGAATCACTTCGTCGATCTGGTCAGGGCTGACACCGGTCTGTTCCAGCAGGCTCCTGATGACAATCGAACCCAATTCGCTTGCCGGTATACCGGACAGCGTTCCACCAAACGTTCCAATAGCGGTGCGTCCCGCCGCGACGATGACAACGTCGTTATTCATAGTCATTCTCCTCTTGGTAGGCAGTCTGTGTTTGTTTTAGAGATGAACGATTAAAACAAATATTGCTGCATCGCACAAATTATTGTTGCACTGCACAAATACGGGTGCTAGATTAGCTTACCAGGAACGTAAATGATGGATGGAATCCTATGACCGACAATAAATTCTGGAACGAGGATTGGCTGAATACCCAGCGCCAGTACTGGGAACAGTGGACAGACCTGCAGCAGCAGGCGCTAGGCATAAAGCAGCCTGCCGCCAGCCCATGGGAGCAGGCTATGGAACACTGGTGGGGCGCGGTACAGGGCGCGATGCCGGATTATGGCCAATCCTTCTACACGAAGATGATGGATCAGGGAAAAAGTTTTTTCCGTATGGCTGAAGAGACCATGCAGGCATCCAGTGGCAAAGAAAACGTCACCGATGCCTGGGCACACATTCTGTCTGGCCTGACGGACAGTTTTCACAAGGCAGGCAGCAACGATCTGTTCAACCAGGCTACGGCCTTCTGGGAAATGCCACTCGACAACTGGAACCGCATGGCATCTGCCATGTCACCGGTACCGGGCGATACCCTGCGCGGCATGCCGCACGCAGATGTGCGTAATCACCTGGACCGCCTGCTCGGTGCACCGGGTCTCGGCTACACGCGAGAAGGCCAGGCCCAGTACCAAAGCCTTGCCCAGGCAGCGATGGAATACCAGGAGGCGCTGGCGGAATATGCCCTCTTCTTCAGCAGCATGGGTGAGAAAGCGGGCGCCCTGCTGCAGGAGCGGCTCGCTGACACGCCGGTCGAATCCGCTCGCCAGCTGTACGACGCCTGGGTCGGTTGCTGCGAGGAAGTCTATGCTGTCGAGGTCATGAAGGAGGACTACTCGAAGCTGCACGGCCGCCTCGTGAATGCCCTGATGGTGCTGAAAAGTCGCTGGGGCGAAGTACTCAACGAATACCTGAGTGCGATGAACATCCCGACCCGCGACGACATCCGCACGCTGCAGTTGCGCGTGCAGGAACAGCGCCGCGAGAACAAGCAGCTGCGAGCCGAGGTGGAAGCACTGCGCAAAGTCGTCGAAGAAAGCCGTAGTGCCCCGACGAAGCCAGCCGCCAAGCGGGCAGTGAAGAAAAAGAAAGCGACGCGTAAAAAGTCCACCCCGCGCAAGAAGAAAAGCACTACGACCAGACGTTAATTAAGCTACCGATCCACCACGAGGACATTAACGTGATTAATTTCCAGATTCGCCCCGACAAGCTCGCCGAGGAGATGGTTGATTACAGCCGTAAACTGGGCCACGGCATCGAGCACATGATCGCTGCAGGTGATATAGACACCGGCGTGACAGCACGCACCCCCGTATACCAGGAAGACAAGCTGGTCTTGTATCGTTATGACAATCCTTCTGGCAAGAAAGCGACGAATACAATCCCGTTGCTGATCGTCTATGCACTGGTCAACCGGCCGTACATGACAGACATCCAGGAAGACCGCTCAACGATACGCGGCCTGCTGGAAACCGGCCAGGACGTTTACCTGATCGACTGGGGCTATCCCGACAGCGCCGACTTCGGGCTGACCATGGACGACTACATCAACGGCTACATCGACCGCTGCGTAGATCATATCTGCACAGCGCATGGCCTGGACGCAATCAATGTCCTGGGCATTTGCCAGGGCGGCACGTTCAGCCTCTGCTACACCGCCACCCATCCGGAGAAGGTTCGCAACCTTGTAGCAATGGTGACTCCGGTAGACTTCCATACCCCGGACGACATGCTGTCGGCATGGGTGCAGAACATCGACATCGACATCCTGGTCGACACGCTCGGCAATATTCCGGGTGAAATGCTCAACTGGACCTTCCTGTCGCTGAAACCCTTCAGCCTGACCGGCCAGAAATATGTCAACATGGTCGACCTGCTCGACGACCCGAAAAAAGTCAGGAATTTCCTGCGCATGGAGAAATGGATATTCGACAGCCCTGACCAGGCCGGCGAAACGTTCCGCCAGTTCATCAAGGAATTCTACCAGGGCAACGGCCTGATCAACGGCAACATCGACATCGGCGAAAACCACGTCGACCTGGCCAATATTACCTGCCCGGTGCTGAACATATATGCCCTGCAGGATCACCTCGTCCCCCCCGATGCATCGCGCGTACTGGGCGGCCATGTCAGCAGCGACGACTACAGCGAACAGGCCTTCCCGGGTGGGCATATCGGTATCTATGTCAGCGGCCGGGCTCAAAAAGAACTGACACCGGCAATTGGAAAATGGCTCAACGAGCGTTGATGAATCTGCCATGAAACTGGCCAACTAAGCATTCCCACTGCGCGCAACCCGGAGTCCTTACCGGATAGTACGCAGTTATAAAAAATGCCACCCAAGCAGGTGGCTTTTTTTATCGTATTCCGTACTGGAAAAAGCTTACTTGCTGCTAAAACCAACCCGAATTGGTTCCTTTCAAAGACCTTGTCCTACGGTCAATCTGTGTCTGTACATCCAGACAAATAGTAGTACCCCGCATGCAAAGTAGTAATTCACCGACGATAATCATAAGGGCCTGATTTTAATAGATTTAGCGTGTGAAGCCATATTGCGTCATGGTGTATATAGAGAATAATTGATCAATCAATTCGCTGTTATCCGTGTGCGGCCTTATTGTTGCATTGCTTGAACTACCCTCTCCCCATCTAACAAAGATATACTCCCATAAACACCATTAATAGGTGTGGCGCCCCAAGAGTATAAAAAGCCAATCTTGGGTGCTTAAATCAAAACAACTGGAGGTAGGAGCATGGCTAACAATCACACTGATAAATTTCTGGAAAACAATAAGCGATATGCGAATGGCGAGGCCGTTCATACCTCATCGCATCCAGGCGAGCAACCGATCAACCCTGACAAGAACGTAGCAGTTGTTGCCTGCATGGATGCCCGAATGGATGTGGAAGACCTGCTGGGCTTGCAAACAGGTGATGCACATATAATTCGAAATGCTGGAGGCGTTGTAACTGACGACGCATTACGCTGCCTGATTATTTCTCACCACTTACTTAACACTGATGAAATCATACTAATACATCACACTCGCTGTGGCATGCTCGCTTTCACCGACGACTTGCTTAAAGCGGGCCTGGAAGGTGATTCCGCAGCAGAGGAACTACTCGGCAAGGCAACTGGCCGCGCTTTCACCAGCTGTAATTGTAGTTCTGGAACACCTGATCAGTTTCATGCCTTCCGAGGACCGCTGGAACCGCTAGATGCACCGAGAAGTGAAGGACAGGATGAGCGACTTGCCTGGGATGTCAGGCGCTCAATTTCCAGAGTATTGAATCACCCATGGATACCGACTGAGGGCCCTGATGCCATAACAGTACGCGGCTTTATCTACGATGTTGATACTGGAAAACTTGACGAAGTAAGCTATCCAGGACCGATGGGTACATTTGGTTGATTGGTTGCGTATATTGACGGAGAAGAACTAGAAAGCAACTTACCGTTAGAAGCGTAATCCACATAACCAAGCTAATTAAATCGGATGGCAATTAGCACTGCGTTATCCTGCTTTTTGCCTCCGGTGAATTACGGCATTAATATAGGCTTCGGGTCATCTGCCAACATCCAGCCAGAACAACGGTGCTGGGTGGCCTGATCGTCTGCTAACGGC
>JARFQC010000207.1 GCA_029287965.1 Arenicellales bacterium | reverse complement strand
ACCTGACCAAGGCAGATGTTGACTGGCTGGTTCCGCACCAGGCCAACATCCGCATTATCAATGCAACGGCCAAGAAGCTCGACCTGCCGCTGGATAACGTGGTTATTACCGTAGACCGCCATGGCAATACATCCGCCGCATCAATACCGCTCGCCTACGACGAAGCGGTACGCGACGGCCGTATCAAGCAGGGCGAAACTGTTATGATGGAAGCATTCGGGGGCGGCTTCACCTGGGGTTCCGTCCTCCTCAAAGCGTAATCCCGACAACACAATGACACAACTATAAGCGCTATGAGCACAGCATTTATATTTCCCGGCCAGGGTTCACAGTCGGTAGGCATGATGGCCCAGCTTGCCGAAGCCAGTTCCGACTTACGCAGCACCTTTGATGAAGCCAGCGACATACTCGGCTACGACCTGTGGCAGCTGGTCAGTGACGGTCCGGCAGATCAACTCAACGCAACAGAATACACCCAGCCTGCCATGCTGGTCGCAGGTGTCGCCAGCTGGCGTGCCTGGCAGGCAGCGGGCGGCAGCAATCCTGCGGCCATGGCAGGTCACAGCCTTGGCGAATACACGGCACTCGTCTGTGCAGGCGCACTGTCTTTTACCGATGCCGTGTCACTGGTCCGTGACCGGGCTTTGTTCATGCAGGAAGCCGTACCGGAAGGTGAGGGCGCCATGGCAGCAGTACTGGGCCTCGATGACGATGCCGTACGCCACCTCTGCGAAGCTAACAGCGCCGGCGAAGTACTCCAGCCGGTCAATTACAACGCCCCGGGCCAGGTCGTCGTGGCCGGTACCAGTAGCGCGGTTTCCCGACTTGTTGAAAATGCAAAAGCCGCCGGCGCTAAGCGTGCCCTGCCGTTACCGGTAAGTGTTCCGTCCCACTGCGCATTGATGCAGCCCGCCAGCGAAAAGATGGCAGCGCGTCTGCAGTCCGTTGAAATCAGTGTACCTGGCATAACCGTCATGCATAACGTCAATGTCGAACGCGCTGCAAGTGCGGATGATATTCGCGCACTGCTGGCCAGGCAGATTTCCGAGCCCGTACGCTGGGTGGAAACGATTCAGTCCATGGTTGCGGAAGGTGTCGACACGCTGGTTGAATGCGGACCGGGCAAAGTCCTCTGCGGCCTGACCAAACGCATCGATCGTGAAATAAACTGCATCACCCTGGTATCACAATTCGATCTTGAATCTGCTCTAGGAGGCTCCTGATGTCCCTGCAAGGTGAAATAGCCCTGGTTACAGGCGCCAGCCGTGGAATCGGCGCCAGCATCGCCGACACACTCGCAGCGGCCGGCGCTTACGTCATCGGTACCGCAACAACACATGGCGGCGCGCTGGCGATTCAAGAACGCATCACCGCGGCAGGACACGAAGGTGCAGGCCGTGAGCTTGACGTCACATCCCAGGACTCCGTGGACGCCATCATCAAGGCCTGTGCCGACCTCAAAGGCCCACCCACGATACTGGTCAACAATGCCGGCATTACCCGCGACAACCTGCTCATGCGCATGAAGGAAGACGAGTGGCAGGACATCATGACGACCAACCTGAGCTCGGTTTACCGCATGAGCAAGGCCGTACTGCGTGGCATGATGAAAGCGAAAAGAGGCCGCATCATCAGCATTACGTCTATCGTTGGATCGATTGGCAATGCCGGGCAAACCAATTACTCGGCGGCCAAGGCAGGAGTAGAAGGATTCAGCCGTGCCCTGGCCAGGGAAGTCGCATCACGAAATATCACCGTGAATGCCGTGGCCCCCGGCTTTATCGACACGGACATGACCCGTGCACTTTCAGACGATCAGCGCGAAACGCTGCAGAAAGAAATTCCGCTCGGCCGCCTGGGTACACCGGACGATATAGCCGCAGCGGTCATGTTCCTGGCATCGGAGAGCGGATCTTACGTGACAGGTAATACCATTCATGTGAATGGTGGAATGTACATGGGCTGAAACCCGTGAACTAAAGCCCCGGTCCGGATTTGCATGAGCAACAGTTGGACTGGGTTTTTTCAAATATGGTAACTTTGCATTTCAGTAGCTCGTTACCCTTTCGGAGGATATAAATCAAATGAGTAGTGTTGAAGAACGCGTCAAGAAAATTGTGGCAGAACAGCTGAGCACCAGCGAAGACCAGATTGCCAATGAATCTTCATTCGTCGATGACCTGGGCGCAGATTCACTCGATACCGTAGAACTGGTCATGGCACTCGAAGAAGAGTTTGACCTGGAAATCCCGGACGATAAAGCCGAAACGATTACAACTGTCCAGCAGGCAATTGACCATATCAACGCTGCCAGCTAACAGAAAGATATAAAAAATATGCCGCTGCTCTCTGTTGGGCAGCGGCTTTTTATTACCGCAGCGGCAGTTCCAGTCATTGTGGTCACTAGATCACAGAATTCACAGGCCATCAGTACACTGCATGATCAGGTAGACATGTTGAGGACTGCATCATGAGCAAGCGCAAAGTCGCCATAACAGGCATGGGCATCTTGTCTCCCGTAGGCATAGGTCTTGAGCAAAACTGGCAAAACATCATTGCCGGCAACAGCGGCATCAGCACTATTACCGAATTCGACACCACCGGTATGCCGTCCAACATGGCCGGTGTAATCCGGGACTTCGATCCTGCGAACTGGCTTGATGGTAAAAGCATTCGCAAGATGGACCGGTTCATCCAGCTGGGCATGGCAGCCGGCCTGGAAGCACTGAAAGACTCGGGCCTGGAAATCACTGAAGACAACGCGCACAGGGTAGGTGTACATGTCGGGTCGGGCGTAGGTGGCCTGGGCACCATCGAGAAGCAGACGACAACCCTGTTTGATCGCGGTCCACGACGCGTTTCGCCTTTCTACATCCCCAGCAGCATCATCAACATGATCTCCGGTAACCTCTCTATAGCTGTTGGCGCCAAAGGTCCCAACCTGGCCATGGTCACGGCCTGTGCAACCGCAACACATGCAATCGGTGACGCAGGCAGGCTGATCGAGTACGGCGATGCCGATGTCATGTTGGCAGGGGGCGCGGAAGCCCCCATAACACCTACCGCCATGGCCGGCTTCGGCAATGCCAAGACACTGAGTACCCGAAACGATGATCCGCAAGGTGCTTCACGCCCGTGGGATGCCGGCAGGGACGGCTTTGTCATGGGTGAGGGCGCTGCCGTGCTGATCCTGGAAGAGATGGAACATGCAAAGGCACGCGGAGCGAGAATATATGCAGAACTCGCAGGCTTCGGCCTCAGCGGTGATGCCTATCACATGACCAGCCCGTCGGAAGGCGGCGAAGGTGCAGCACGCTGCATGCAGAATGCCATTCGCAACGCCGGCATGACGATGCAAGACATCGGCTACGTCAATGCACACGGCACATCAACCTCACTCGGCGATGTCGCCGAAACGAATGCGGTCAAGAGGGCTTTCGGCGATCATGCTGCGAGCCTGCCGGTCAGTTCAACCAAGTCGATGACCGGTCACCTACTGGGTGCCGCCGGCGCCATAGAAGCGGTGTATACAACGCTTGCTGTCCACCACGGCCAACTGCCACCAACGATCAATCTCGAAGAGCCTGACCCCGATTGCGACCTCGACTACGTCTCAGACGGCACAAGAGAAGCCACCATTGATGCAGCCTTGTCAAACTCATTTGGCTTTGGTGGCACAAATGGTACCCTGGTGATGAAACGCTGCGCCTGACAGCTTGAGCGATAAGATTCGGGGGCGCTGCCTGCAACGCAGTTACCCGGGCCAGCCCCGGTTGCATACGCTGACCAGGACACGGCCCGGACGCTACCCCTTCCTGCTAGAGAACACCGGTTCCGCCAGCCAGCTGGGACGCTATGACATCCTGTTTGCGTACCCGGGTGATACCCTGGTGTGCAATGCGGATGGAAGCACATCTCGCAACGGACAGCCGACAGGCCAGAACAATTTTCTCCAGCAGCTCAATGCAATTGCCGCCGGCGAACTCACCGACGACAACTGTGATGCTGGCCTGCCGTTCTGCGGCGGCTGGTTTCTCTACCTGGGTTATGAACTGGCAGCTGAGATAGAACCGGTCCTGGCTGACTCCATGCCACCCTCCTTGCTGCCGCGCGCCACCATGACCCGCATTCCGGCTGGCATCATCTGCGACCGCGTCAAGAACGAATGCACACTGTTCGCCACGGGACGGGATGCAGAGCAAATGCTGGCCAGTATGCAGAACGACCTGGACAATATCGATTCCGCAGAAGCCCTATATCTTCCAGACACCGGTACCACGTTACAGGAGGAGGATGAACAACGTTTCACTCACGGCATCGAACGCATCAAGCAATACATCGCCGCGGGTGACGTGTTTCAGGTAAACCTGTCGCGTCAATGGCAGTCTGCAGGCATTTCAGAACTTACCGCGCTGGATGCCTATGCACGCCTGCGGGAAACCAATCCGGCGCCTTTTTCCTGTTATGCCAGGCTTGATGACGGGACATTCATCCTGTCATCCTCACCGGAAAGGCTGGTCGAGGCACGTGCTGGCCGGGTGAGTACACGGCCCATTGCCGGCACCTATCCACGCGGTGGGGATCACGACGAGGATCGCCGGCTGTCGTCAGAATTGCTCATGCACCCCAAGGAACGTGCCGAGCACATCATGCTGGTTGACCTGGAGCGTAATGACCTGGGCAGAATTTGCCGTCCCGGCAGTGTAAAGGTTCCGGAACTGATGGTGGTGGAGAGTTACGAGCATGTACATCATATCGTCTCTGAAGTCACCGGCGAACTATGCACCGATGTCCTGCCGGGTGATATTATCAGCGCGGTGTTTCCGGGCGGCACGATTACCGGTTGTCCGAAAATACGTTGCATGGAAATCATCGCAGAGCTCGAGCAGGGGCCTCGCGATGCGTACACCGGCTCGGTCGGCTACCTCGGCACAAACGGAGACCTGGATCTGAACATACTCATCAGGACTATCACCATGCATCAGGGCAGGTACACTCTGCGCGCCGGTGCCGGTATCGTAGCCGACTCCGATCCCGCCAGGGAACTTGCCGAAACGCGCGCCAAGGCCGAAGGGATGTGCCGGGTATTCAGCAATGCATGAGGACATCAGGTGCCGGGTTAACGGGGAGCCTGTCAGCCAGGTGACGGTGACAGACCGTGGACTGCAGTTCGGTGACGGCCTGTTTGAAACTATTGCCGTGCTTGATGGCAAACCTGTATGGCTACAGAGACACCTGGACCGGCTCTCTGACGGCTGCCAGCATCTCAGGTTTTCAAGCCCACCCGACATGCAGTTGCTTGCTGATGAAGCGGCTGAGTTTTGTGCCGGTCAACAACAAGCCGTGTTGAAAATCATCCTGACCAGGGGGAGTTCTACCGGGGGCTACAGCGTACCGAAGGGTGCCACGCCTAACCGGATCATGCTGTTAAAATCTGCATCCAGGCATAGTTCGGAACCCGCTGAAACCGGTATACACGCCGGCATCTGCCAGCAGCGCATTGCAGCCAGTACGACCCTGGCAGGCATCAAGCACCTGAACCGACTGGAGCAAGTACTTGCACGAATGGAATGCGAGGGAAGGTGGCAGGAAGGCATCATGCTGGATACTTCAGGGCATGTTATTGAAGGCACCATGAGCAATGTTTTCCTGGTCAGGGAAAGTGTCCTCGTGACACCCGTTCTGGACAACGCCGGCATCCGGGGGATTACGCGTGACATGATCATGGAAATCGCTGCGGGCAATGCCATGGCCAATATTGAACGCAATGTCTCCCCGGAAGAACTCTTTGAGGCCGATGAAATATTCGTCTGCAACAGCCTGATAGGCATCTGGCCAGTGGTACAGATCGATGAACACCGGTTGAATATCGGTGATGTAACCAGGCATCTGCAGCAGACATTGACGGAGGTGATGTGCTGAAGTATCTGGGTATTGGCCTGGCGGTGCTGGTGCTGGTTGTCGCAGCTGCCGCAGCAGGTTATCTGAACATGGCGGCGGATCGTGTTGTGGTGTCAGACGACATAGACATTACCGTACCTCGCGGCGCAACCATGCGGGGACTCGCTGCCGATTTCACGCAAAAGGGGATTATCGATGAACCCTGGTCCATGCGTATCCTGGCCCGCTACATGGGCCTGTCAAGTTCACTGAGAGCAGGTGAGTACCGGGTTGCCGCAGGTACCACGCTGACCGGCTTGCTGACGCACCTGACCAGCGGCGACGT
>JARFQC010000144.1 GCA_029287965.1 Arenicellales bacterium | reverse complement strand
ACAACGAGCCGGACGGTGGTGATGAGGTAAAACGTTGCGTGTTTTTCGGACTGGGCAGCGACGGTACGGTCAGTGCGAACAAGAACTCGATCAAGATCATCGGCGAGGAGACGGACCTGCATGCACAGGGTTATTTCGTCTATGACTCGAAGAAGGCCGGTGCCGTGACGATTTCACATCTGCGCTTCGGTCCGCAGCCGATTCGATCCAGCTACCTGATCGGGCCGGGACAGGCACAGTTCGTTGCCTGCCACCAGCCGGTATTCCTTGAGCGCTTCGACATGCTGGACATGGCATCGCCCGGCGGTGTGTTTCTGCTCAACACGCAGGTTGCACCGGACCAGGTCTGGGGCAGCCTGCCGCGCAGCATGCAGCAGCAGATTATCGACAAGCACCTGCACCTGCATGCGATTGATGCGTACAAGGTCGCGCAGGAAAGCGGTATGGGCAAGCGTATCAATACCGTGATGCAGACCTGTTTCTTTGCCATATCCGGCATACTGCCGCCCGATGAGGCGATAGCCAGGATCAAGACAGCGGTCGAGAAAAGTTATGGACGCAAGGGACGGCGCATTGTGGAAATGAACTACAAGGCTATCGACAGGACACTGGATGCATTGTACGAAGTGAAGGTCCCGGGGACAGTGGACAGTACGTTTGAACGCGCAACGATCGTTCCGGACAGCGCACCTGAATTTGTGCGGGAAGTTACGGCTGCCATCATCGCAGGCAAGGGAGATCAGCTGCCGGTCAGCAAGCTGCCGGATGACGGCACCTGGCCGCTGAGTACCGCCGCGTGGGAGAAGCGTAATCTTGCCCACGAGATACCCGAATGGGATGCGGAGCTATGCATCCATTGCGGCAAGTGTCCATTCGTTTGCCCCCACGCAGCGATCCGCAGCAAGGCGGTATCCGTCAAGGAACTCGAGGATGCACCGGAAAGCTTCAAGCACATCAAGATCAAGGGCCGCGAGTTCGATGACGATGTCCACATCATGTACCAGGTCGCGCCGGAAGACTGCACCGGGTGCGGCCTGTGTGTCGAGATTTGTCCCGTACTCGATAAAAGCCGCTCGAACTACAAGGCGCTAAACATGGTGCCGCAGGCGCCGTTGCGGGAGCAGGAACGCATCAACTGGGATTACTTCATATCCCTGCCCGAGTATGACCGTGACAGTATCAAGTGGAGCACCATGAAAGGGGCCATGCTCGGACAGCCCCTGTTTGAGTTTTCCGGTGCCTGTGTAGGCTGCGGTGAAACACCCTATTTAAAACTCGCCACACAATTGTTTGGCGACCGCATGATCGTTGCGAACTCGACGGGCTGTTCTTCCATCTACGGCGGCAACCTGCCTACCACGCCGTGGTGTACTGATCCTGAAGGCCGTGGACCGGCCTGGTCTAACTCGTTATTCGAGGATAACGCCGAGTTCGGACTCGGCTTCCGGCTCGCCATAGACTCGCACTACGAACAGGCCTGTGCATCCCTGAATAGCCTGTCCGGGCAGCTCGATGAGCAGCGGGTGACGGCGATACTGGAAGCTGATCAATCCAACGAGCCGGGTATCCATGAACAGCGCAAGCGCATTGAGGAACTGAAGGCAGAACTGGCTGATATCGACAGCGACGATGCACGTTCACTCATGGGCGTGGCTGACTACCTGGCAAAGAAGAGTGTCTGGATCGTGGGCGGTGATGGCTGGGCCTATGACATTGGATTTGGCGGTGTAGACCATGTCCTGGCCTCCGGGCGAGACGTCAATATCCTGGTGCTGGATACCGAGGTCTACTCAAACACCGGGGGGCAGATGTCCAAGGCTACGCCCAAGGGTGCGGTAGCGAAGTTTGCAGCCGGCGGAAAGCCTGTGACCAAGAAAGACCTGTCGATGATTGCGATGGCCTATGAGAACGTCTATGTCGCTCAGGTTGCCTTCGGTGGTAAAGACATGCAAACGTTGAAGGCCTTCATGGAGGCGGAATCCTATCCCGGTCCATCACTGATCATTGCCTACAGTCCGTGCATTGCACACGGTGTGGACCTGGCCTACAACCTGCGGCAGCAGGAGCTGGCGCTGAAGAGCGGGCACTGGCACCTGTTCCGCTATGATCCGCGACGTCTTGAGGACGGCAAGAATCCGCTGCAGCTGGATTCCAAGGCGCCAACCATCCCGTATACCGACTTTGCTTCGACCGAGATGCGCTTCAACATGCTGCAGCGCAGTCATCCGGAGGATGCAAAGGCCTTTATGAAGCAGGCGCAGAAGGAAGCCATGGACAGATACCATCATTATCGGCAGTTGTCGGAGATCTCGTATACCGAAGCCGAAGACACAGCTGAGAAAGAGGAGTGACAATGGACTTGACGACAGAATACCTGGGACTGACCCTGGCCAACCCGCTGGTGCCATCAGCATCACCATTGTCGAAAAACACCGACAGCGTGCGCAAGCTGGAAGATGCAGGTGCTTCTGCAGTGGTCATGAATTCGCTGTTCGAAGAAGAGGTCAGGGCGGAAGACCAGTTCATGGATGCCTATCTTTTCAACCAGGACATCGGGCACCTGGAGGCGGACAGTTACCGGCCTATGGTGGACGATTACCAGACCCGTATCGACGAGTATCTCGCCCAGATTTTTTCACTCAAGCAGGAAGTGGATATACCGGTGATTGCCAGTCTCAACGGTATTACAACGGGAGGCTGGATCGAGCACGCGCTGGAACTGCAGGAAGCAGGGGCTGATGCACTCGAGTTGAATGTCTATCATGTTGCGGCGGACATGAGCCAGTCCGGGCAGGATATAGAACAGATGTATCTCGACCTTCTGTCAGCCTTACGCGAAAAGCTGCGTATTCCCATGGTAATGAAGCTGTCGCCATATTTCAGTTCGGTCGCCAACATGGTTACTCGCCTGGAGGCGGGTGGGGTAGATGGTGTGTCACTATTTAATCGCTTCTACCAACCCAGTATCGATATCGAAACCCGCGAAGTAAGCCCCGAACTTCACTTGTCCAGTTCACAGGAAAGCCTGCTGGCGATGCGCTGGATCGCGATTTTGTCCGGCCGGGTCAATATCACACTGGCTGCCACAGGCGGGATCCACAAGTCGGAAGACGTGATACGCCTGTTGATGGCCGGGGCGGACGTGACGCATATGTGCAGCGCTCTGCTGATCAACGGTCCCGAGTACCTGGCGTCCGTTCTGAAGGAAGTCGCAGAGTGGCTGGAAGAGAATGAATACGAGTCAGTGAGGCAGCTGAAAGGGTGTACCAGCCAGCGGCATGCGGTGGACCCGGTATCCTATGAGCGCTCCAATTACATGCAGGTGCTTAATAGCTACAAGGCCTAGTGGCGGCATACATTGAATTGATGCCGTCACTCCATACTTGCATGTCGGTATCCGTTGCCCGGGTGTTACGGCAATCCGGGTCTCCTCGATTACTCGAATATCGGCATGGCTGCTGAATCAGCAGTGCTTCACCGTCCGGCCTTCAGGATGATGAATGCATCACGGCTTCTGCGGATCTGACAAATATGCAGGCATAAAAAAACCCGGCCAGTGGCCGGGTTTTTTTGCAAGCGTTTCGCTTACTGACGCTGGCTTGGTACCTTCAGGGGTAAGCCAGTGTCTGTCTCTTATACACATCTGAAGCTTCCGACGATCTGCTTCAAGTGTATATATAGGTGGTGGC
>JARFQC010000123.1 GCA_029287965.1 Arenicellales bacterium | reverse complement strand
ACCTGATTTTGAGGTTGTCGATGCAAAGCAGTGCGAGGATGAGTGGGAACCCGGGTGCGGTTTTCCCTGCGTGGTTAAACCTCTTGCCCTGGCGGGAAGTCGCGGTGTAATCAGGGCTGACTCTGTTGACGAACTGGCCATTGCCATCAGGCGAACCCGGGCCATTATTGCCGTTGAGGATGACGATTTCGAAGCGGGGCATGTACTCGTCGAAAAATATGTTTCCGGTAAAGAGTATGCAATAGAGGCTATGCTGAAAGACGGCGAACTCGACGTGCTCACTTTTTTAGACAAACCCGATCCGCTTGAGGGGCCATATTTTGAAGAATCCTACTACGACATGCCTACACTGCTGCCTCACAACGTGCAGCAAGCCATAGCTGACACCGTACAACAGGCCTGTCGTGCATCAGGCCTGATCACCGGACCTGTTCATGCAGAATGCCGTGTTAACGGGGAGGGCGTCTGGCTGATTGAACTTGCAGCGCGAACAATCGGCGGCTTATGCAGCAGGCTGTTGACGTTCGGGACCGGTTTCACACTTGAGCAGCTGGTTCTGGCTAACCTCGCCGGCTTGCCTCTTGCGAGGGAAGGAACTGCCGGCGCGGCAGGTGTGCTGATGCTGCCGATCAAGGAGTCCGGAGTGCTTCGACGCGTAGAAGGTATTCTCCAGGCCGAAAAGGTTGAGTTTGTCGATGAGATACACATCACCATACGTGAAGGCAATCGCGTCATAGCGTTACCGGAAGGCTCCAGTTATCTTGGTTTCGTGTTCGCATCTGCACCGGATTCGGAAACAGTAGAGGCTGCTCTGCGCAAGGCCCACGCGCTTCTGAACATCGTCATTGCACCTTACTGGCCGGTGGAGGGTGAGGCTAACGTTGTGGCATAAAAAAAGGGCCTGCAGAACAGGCCCTTACAGCAACAGCAAATTTATTATTATATTTAGAATCTTACGTTTGCACCAAGGGACAGGTAATTCAGGTCTGAACTGCCCTGGTTACCCGCATACTCAGCTTCAATATCTATCCATTTTCCCGCGTGAACACCCAGGCCAATACCCCAGCCAACGGTAGTTTTGTCTTCGCGTACATCTGGGACAGGTACCGGTGCGCCGGTAAACGTGGCGTCAAAGCGTGATGCGGTCAGACCTGCCTTGCCCTTGAAGTAGAGGACGCCCGGGCCGCGATAAACGGCATACAGGCTTCTGACTGAATTTTCCCACTCACCATCATAGGAATACTTCGGCTGATCGCTGGGATCGTTGGGGTTGTCGAAACCGTTGAATGATCCTGTGGAGCTTGGCTCAAGCCATTCAAACTCGATGGCTGCGTTACCATAGAAGACCGGTCTTGAAAATTCGTAACCGACCATGAAGCCTGTATTGTTGCCGGCGCTGAAACCGTTGGCATCGTTCTGCATCTTGCCGTATTTGATGCCTATCAGCCATTTACCGGTAGCTGTTTCCCCGAAGAAAGGGCCTGATTTGTCGACGTTGCGCGGATCATCCTGGGCAAGTGCCGAGGAGGCAAACATCATGGCTGGTAAGGCGAGGGTACAAGCGATCTTTTTATTTACAGACATAGTCGACCTCTGGTGAAGGTAGATAAGTTTTTTATCTTTGTTGTTGACGGAAGTTAGCAGGAAAATTCATATTTCTCAACATGCTATCGTACTATTCAAGAAAATATGATCAAATAAATTAATAACCTATTGTTTTTATTATAACTATGTTACCTGGCGCACGCATGAAACGCCTTGTTTAATGCCATAAACCCGCCCACCAGCGTTTCCTGTTCCCGGGAACAGGAAACGTAGCCATGAGGTCTACAGGCTTGCTGCGGCTCATTACCCAGCCGGGCAGGGGCGGGTTGTCACTGGATCCGCAGACCACTCCCAGGTTGCCGGGATCGTAAATCTTTACCAGTGAAGGATTGTCAAAGTCGTCCGTGTATACAATCCCGCAATAGTCTTCTTCATGTTCCTTGCGCAGGAGCTGGTCTATTTCACTCATGAAACGCTCCAGTTCCTTTCTGTCCACGGTGTTCTCGGGGAGTTCATGTCCGACCGGGTAAATGTACCAGGCGTCATCCGCGTCTTGCCTGATCGTGTTCCACAGGGCGTCGAGATTGTCCCATTTGAGCACGCCTTTAAGGACTCCGTTATAGCGTTCAAGAAAGTCTGTGGACATGTGCGTGTGACCTGCTGTGCATTTTGCACCTAAAATCATGCTAGTTTACAGGAACTTCAGTATCGGCGTGTTCATTTTCCCGACCAGGTGCAGTGTTGCCGCGTACCCATGATTAGACCTTTTCGTATCCCGATAATTCTGTCTTTGCTGTCATCTGCAATCTGGGCAGCATCAGGCATTGCGCTCAAGTCGGATCAGTCCTTGTACCTGGACCCGACTCCGCTGCAATTGGCAGATGATATGAAATCGAGTGGCCAATGGGAAGATGTCCTCCTGCTGACTGCATTCTCGGAGAAATATCTCAGCCAGGACGAACCCGTTAGACGAGCAGGCTTGCAGAAGGAAGCCGAGGAAAATCTCGAGTCAGTGGAATTTCTGGCGCGCCGTTTTGCCATGGGCGCCATCAGTGGCGAGCCTGTCGATACGGCCAGCCTGCTCGGTTCCTTGAGCCTGGACGTGTTCGTGATCGGTGATATACGCGACCTGCTGGTACAGGGACTGCGCGAAGTCAGCACAGGCGACGGCGACAGGGTGATCATGGCCTTGTCTGCAACCGGCCTGCTGCTGACCCTGGCGCCGGAGATTTCCTGGGCACCTGCCTTGCTGAAGGGCTTTTACCGGGGTGGAAAAATCTCGCGGCCCTTGATGGGCCAGATTGAAGCGGCGACCGAATCGGCGTTGAAAACAGGCAACCTGGTTCCGCTCAAAGTCATTGTTGATGATTTCTCCAGCGTCGTAAAAGGGCTGGGTGCAGGCCCTTCGTTGGCGGTGATGAAGCAGATTCGCTCTACCGACGAACTCACGCTTGTGGCACGCAAGGCGAATATTGCTCCTGCAGAGACCTACACCATCTCACGGCTCGCAGGCCCGGAAAGTCTGAAAGTTATCCGCAGTGAAGGGCGTCTGGCG
>JARFQC010000049.1 GCA_029287965.1 Arenicellales bacterium | reverse complement strand
CCAAAAATGGCAGCCAGTGCTGCAATGATCAGAATGGTCAGCAGCATCAGCCGAGGCCCACGAAGCCCATGAACGCCAGGCTCATCAGCCCGGCAGTGACCAGGGCAATGGACGACCCCCTGAATGGCATAGGCACGTCGGCAACCTCGAGTCGTTCACGCATGGCTGCGAACATCACGAGTACCAGCGAGAAGCCAATCGCGGCACCGAATCCGTACAGGGTGGCCGTGACAAATGTGTGCTCCTGCTGGACGTTGAGCAGGGCCAGGCCGAGCACGGCGCAGTTGGTCGTAATCAGCGGCAGGAAAATACCCAGCAGCTGGTATAGCAGCGGCGAGGTCTTGTGTACGACCATTTCGGTGAATTGCACAACAACGGCGATGACGAGGATAAATGCCAGTGTGCGCAGGAATTCGGCATCGAGCGGCACAAGAATGTACCGGTTAACGAGGTAGCTGAGGACGGCAGACAGGGTCAGGACAAAGGTGGTCGCCAGCGCCATGCCAATTGCAGTGTCCAGCTTTCTTGACACGCCCATGAAAGGGCACAGGCCAAGAAACTTCACCAGCACGAAGTTGTTGACCAGGACAGTGCCCAGCAGAAGTAACGCGTATTCCTTCATTCGTCCCAAACAACAGAAATTTCAGATCTGCTGAGTATACGTGACAGAAGGTAAATTGTTGATCAGTCCCGCGCCCCGGGGCGGTTATATCTCAAACTGGACGGGATTTTTTGCTTCCTGATGGTGGATCTACAGCGGGCTGTCAGATTTCCGGTCATGATGAAAAGTACTGCAGCGATGACGCCCATTACGTGTACGGATGGCAGGCTTGGCCACAAGGTATTGGTAACAATAGCCTGGCCAGTAAATGCTTCGATTATGAGCTTAGATGCAGCTAGTGCCGCAATAATCGCTATGATGGGATGCTTCGTTCGTTGCCACAAGCGGTACAGGAGCAGGGGGAAGAGGGCATTGATGATGCCCGACAGGCCCGCATAACGATCCAGTTCGGGCAATCCAATCCACAGCCAGGCATCAATTAGAATGACGGCCACTGGCGTCACCAGTACGGGATCTTTGCGTTCCAGTATTTCCAGCGGAACAGAGATCAGGCAGAACGCCAGGACGTCCCAGCAGGCATGACTGAAATCGCCATGCACGAGATGCCCGGTGATCAGGCGCCACCATTCACCCTGCTGCACAGCAAACCGGTCAAAGACAAGGTGTTCGGGGGCGGGGCCGAGCAGCAGATACAGGATCGCCGCACCCGCTGTGACGAACAGCGAGAACCACGGCGGCCGAATGCCGCCGTGGTCGTTGTCGAAGATAATGTACGGCATTGATATGCTGCTCATGTCATGTGCCGGTCACGAGGATGGCGCCGCCTGGATATCAATCCCGGCACCACGAACATTACGTAGATAACACCCACTGGTGCGAGCATCAGTATCGTCCAGTAGTCGACTGCCCCTGAGCCGCTGCTGTGGTTGGCTCTGCTGCTGGAGTACATCGGCTGTTGTGTGTCCACGCGGCGTGACACCACCTGGCGCTGTGCCCGCTGCTGCCTGGCCATCTGCTCAATGCCGGTGCGACGCAGATTACTGCGATCGATGCCGAGCGCCTTGAAGCGCTCCTCTCGCAGCACAACCATGGATGTATGATCCGTGACCAGCCCATATTCCAGTGCCAGGTCCACGATCGAGCTCTTCAGGTCAGGATTCTTGCCGAAGTTGTCCAGGGTTTGCTGTTGGTCACGTATGGTGGCATAGGCCCACAGACGCTCAATCTCGGGGTTCTCTGTACTCGTCCGGGGGAACTCGAACGCTGTGCGGTAGACCTTCTCGGTACCGGAAATAAGCCCTTTGAGCGCGACATTTGCATTGCCACTGCCCCAGTAGTGGCCGAACATGATCATTTGCTGGCCGCGGTAGAGACTGCCGATCTTCTGTGGCGCCAGGTCGGCGGTCTTTACGCCTGTGATGGAGAGCGAGACGCCATGCAGAGCCTGGTGATTGACCTTGCTGACTGCGGCAAGCAATTGTCCAGCAATGTCGTCACTGTTGGATATGCTGGCAGCAAAACCGTTAGTTGCACGGGTCATGGCTTCGAGCATGGGTCGGTTGGCACTGTTGCCCATGACGAAGGTGAACAGGCGAACGTCCTTTTTATTGACCAGTTCAACGAAGTTTTTCTGGTCTGTTACGCCGACGTTTGCCACCCCATCAGTGACCAGCACGATTGCGCTGGTGCGGTCCGCTTCCAGCACGTCCAGGCCGTGCTTCAGCCCGGCGTACAGATTTGTCCCGTCCGACGGCTGGATTCCGGCAACGGCTTTACTGTACTTACGGATGGATGCCTTCGTGGCATTGATGAAGCCGGGTGTCAGTTCTCGTGCAGTCCTGTTGAACAGCACAACACGGAAACGATCATCCGGATGCAGTTTGCCGAGGGCGCGCTCCACGCCATCAGCGAGCGTGGCGTACTTGGCCCGCATGGATCCTGAAATATCGAGCACAAATATCCAGTCCCTGCCTTCGGTGATGGCCTGTAGATCGTCGCCCGGCGTGACAACCATCATGAAACTTCCGCGCTTATCGGCGTCGGGTTTGTGAGTGACGAGGTCGACACTGCCCGGAAGACCGGCCTGGTGGCGCCAGTACACGACTATGTCCCTGTCCAACCTGGCAGCATATCCAGCCCCCTGGGCAGGCCGTGTTTCGCGAGGGAAATCCTGAGTGGGCGATGCATCCTGGTCAGTGGTGCGTGTTTCGCCCGTCTGTCCCAGGTGCACCCGCCATTCACTGTCGTTCAGTTGCTTGATTTCGGCGCTTGATTGATCGGGAACACGAACGGCTTCAACGGGGTAGGACGAGCGCAGTTTCAGGTCAAAACCGAAGTTATGTGTAACCTTGTCATTGGCCGTCCAGAAGGCCAGTTTCTTCTCATCGACACCGCCTTCTTCAAGCGGGTAAACGTAGCGTCCAATGCCTGTATCTACTGATGCCGATTGCAGGTAAACAAGCCTGATGCGCGTATCCTTGCCTGCACGCACCGGGGTTACAGTGATATCGAAGGTCTTGTAGGTGTCTTGCTCTGCGATACCTGCTTCCCGGCCGGCCTTTTTTTCCTGCTCGTAAACGTTGCGGGCCTGCTGTTTTTCCAGTACTTCGCCGACCACGGGTTTGCCATCTATCCACATGGTGAATTCCGAGACGGCTCCCTGCTCAGGCACAGGAAAGCTGTAAATGGCTTCGAGGTCTTGTTGATAGGGGTTGTGAAAGGTCTGTTCGACGGTGGTGACTGCGTAGCTGTCTTCGATGACTACTGTGACATGGTGGTCTTTGATGTAGAGGGGAGGCAGGCTGCCGTCGGTCGGAGTGAGGAGTCCGGCTGCGTGAGCGAAACCGGAGAGTAGCAGTAGCCCTGCTGCACAAAGCGTGCGCCAGAGAGATATGGGTGCGTTATGTCTATTCATGATAGCTCTCCAAAATTGAACATTGTTTAATTAACGGCGTTTAAAATGGCTCCATAAAGAGCCTCGCATAAAAAATGAACACCGTTCAGTTATATGTTTAACATTTTATTGAACATTGTTCAATAGTCCGATACACTTTTTTTAAATTATTGTAATTCGAGGTGGGGCATGGGGAGACGCAGCGATCACAGCCGTGATGAAATTCGCCAGATGGCTTTGCAGGCAGCAGAGTCAATCGTTACAGAAGGTGGTTACAAATCTCTTTCGGCACGCAAGGTAGCTAACGAGATCGGTTACACAGTCGGCACCTTGTATCTCGTGTTCGACAACCTGGACGACCTGGTATTGCAGGTCAATGGTCGAACCCTGGACCTGATGGTGAAGTGGCTGGAACAACGTGTGGACATACGCGACAGGGGCGCAGAAACACTTTGTCGACTTGCCTCATCCTATATCGATTTTGCTGAACAGCATTTATCGCGTTGGAACATGCTTTTCGAATACGTGACGGATAAGGGCAACGTACTGCCCGACTGGTATGAAGAAAAAGTCAGCCGGGTTTTCAGGATAATTGAGTATGCGTTGCCCGTTGCGAACAACCCGGTTGATCAAGCCTCAGATGAGCAGGTAGCAAGAGTGCTGTGGGCGAGCGTCCACGGAATCTGCACACTGAGAATCCGCCAGCGCCTGGACCTCGCTGGCGGGCAGACAACGAAACAAATGACGCATACGCTGATCGAAAATTTCCTGCGTGGCAGGCAGGCTACTTGACCCGCATTCCCGGCTGGGCACCTTCATCAGGGCCGAGGATGAACAGGTCACTGCCACCCGGGCCCGCAGCCAGTACCATACCTTCTGAGACGCCGAAGCGCATTTTTCTCGGTGCCAGGTTGGCGACCATGACCGTCAGCCGGCCTTCCAGGTCCGCCGGATCGTAGGCCGACTTGATGCCGGCGAAGACATTGCGGGTTTCGCCATCGAGATCAAGGGTCAGCTGCAGCAGCTTGTCGGCACCTTCAACGTGCTCGGCCCTGGCTATCCTGGCAATGCGCAGGTCGAGCTTGACGAAGTCGTCGAAGCTTATTTCGTCACTGATGGGATCTTTTGCGAGAGGGGTATCCATTGGTTTTTCTTCCTGGTTTTCTATTTTTGGTCCGAGTGTTGCAGTCGATTGTTCAACCATTTTCTGTACCGTGTCCGGGTCAACACGTGTCAACAAGGGCTTGAATTTGTTGATGGTGTGATCGCTAAGCGGCTGCTGCAGGTCGTTCCATGTCAGCGGATCAACATTCAGAAAGCTTTCCGCCGCTGCTGCCATCTCGGGCAGTATGGGTTTCAGGTAGCCTGCCAGGATGCGGAACAGGTTCAGGCCCATGCTGCACACGTCCTGCACGTCCTGCTCGCGGCCGTCCTCTTTCGCCAGCACCCACGGTTTGAATTCATCGATGTACTGGTTTGCGGCATCGGCCAGCGCCATGATCTCGCGCACGGCACGGCTGTACTCACGCTGCTCGTAATGCCCGGCAATCATGTCGGAAGCGCCAGTAAACCGTTCAAGCAGGTCTGGCTGGTGTATCCGGTCAGACAGGCGCCCGGCGTATTTTTTACTAATGAAACCAGCGCAACGCGACGCAATGTTGACGACCTTGCCCACCAGGTCCGAATTCACCCGCGCCTGGAAGTCATCAAGATTCAGGTCGATATCTTCGACGCCGGAACCCAGCTTGGCCGCGAAGTAGTAGCGCAGATATTCCGGATTCAGATTGTCCAGGTAGGTGCGCGCCATGATGAAGGTGCCGCGTGACTTGGACATCTTCTGTCCGTCTACGGTGAGGAATCCGTGCGCATACACGGCTGTAGGCTTGCGGTAACCGGCACCATCGAGCATGGCGGGCCAGAACAGGCAGTGGAAATAGACGATGTCCTTGCCGATGAAATGGTAGACCTCCGCGTCCGAGTCCACTTTCCAGTAGTCATCGAAGTCCAGGCCTTCCGTGCGATCACAGAGGTTTTGCAGGCTGGCCATGTAGCCGATCGGGGCGTCCAGCCAGACATAGAAATACTTGCCGGGATGGTCGGGAATTTCGAAGCCGAAGTAGGGGGCATCACGGGAAATATCCCATTCCTGCAAACCTGATTCGAACCATTCGCCCAGCTTGTTCGATATCTCGGGTTGCAGGTGGCCGGCAGTCGTCCACCTCTTGAGCATGTCCTCGAAGTCAGCCAGCTTGAAGAAGTAGTGGTCGGATTCCTTGTCAATCGGCTTGGCGCCCGATACGGCAGACACCGGATTCTTTAGCTCACTGGGTGAGTAGCTGGCACCGCATACCTCGCAGTTGTCGCCGTACTGGTCTGCGGAACCGCACTTCGGGCATTCGCCCTTGATGAACCGGTCCGGCAGAAACATGTTCTCTACCGGGTCGTAGGCCTGGGTGATCATGCGTTTGACGATATGTCCGCCATCCCGGTTGCGCGTGTAGATCAGTTCGGCGTGGTGCCTGTTCTCATCCGAGTGGGTTGAATGGTAGTTGTCGAAGCCAATATGAAAATCAGCGAAATCAGCCTGGTGTTCTACAGATACACGGCTGATCAATTCTTCAGGTTCAATGCCTTCCTGGCGGGCCCGCAGCATGATCGGCGTGCCGTGGGCATCATCTGCACAGACATACAGGCAGTCATGTCCACGCATCTTTTGAAAACGTACCCAGATATCGGTCTGGATATATTCAACCAGGTGTCCGATATGGATCGGCCCGTTGGCATAGGGCAGGGCACTGGTGACGAGAATTTTACGCTCGGGTTGCGTCATGATCAGTTAGTTTCGGCTCGGCAGGAAAAGCAGGGCAAGGTACCAATTTTGATCGTTCGATGCCAGTCGGGGATGGCCGGGCCGGTGAATATTTCCTATGCCGCGGGATTTGCCATGGAAGCCAGCGTGAACAGTTCCAGCGGCTGGTTGACCCCGCGCAGTTCCTGCTCTCCTATGGATACCAGTTTCCTGTCAGGCAAGTGACGCTTCACGCCCTCCGTGAGTAAAATCGGGTACGTCTGCTTGCATAGCGACTCTATCCGCGATGCATCTTTGACCGTGCTGCCGATCACCTTGAAGTCAAGCCGTGAACTTCCGCCGATGTTTCCGTACAGGACCTCGCCTATATGCAGTGCGATACCTGCCTTCAGTGTTGGACGGTTGTCATCCTGACCGGACCATTCAGCAAGATTTTGCAAGGCAGCCTCGGCAGCGGACAGGGCCTTTTCGCACTCGACTCCAGGGGTATTGCCGATAGGAAATATTGCCAGTACGGCATCACCGATGAATTTCAGTATTTCTCCACCCGCCTGTTCCACCGGCGTGGCAAGACATTCGAAGTAGTGGTCGAGTATTTCCACCAGGTCTTCGGCGGAGTGTGTGTCGCCCAGGCGTGTAAACCCGCGCATATCGCAAAACCAGATCACGGCATTGATCCTTTCACCGGTGCCGCGCTTGAACTCGCCGTTCATGAC
>JARFQC010000234.1 GCA_029287965.1 Arenicellales bacterium | reverse complement strand
GTTCGCTTCAAAATCGAGGGCGATCCGCTCGTCGACCAGGTCGACAGCCTGCTGCCGCAAACGCAGTGCGGGCAATGTGGCTACCCGGGTTGCAGGCCGTATGCGTCTGCACTGGTTGCAGGAGAAGCTGAAATAAATCTGTGCGTCCCCGGCGGTGAAGACGCCATCGTGCAACTTGCCGAGACGCTGGGGCGGGAGCCCAAACCCTTGTCCGATGAACATGCGATGCATGTGCCATCGGTCGCCTACATCCATGAAGACACCTGCATCGGATGCACCAAGTGCATCCAGGCCTGCCCCGTTGACGCCATCGTGGGCGCCGCGAAGCAGATGCATACCGTGGTAGTCAGTGAATGCACAGGTTGCGAACTGTGTTTACCGCCGTGTCCGGTCGAATGCATCGACATGCTGCCGATACGCATAAGCACGGACACCTGGACCTGGCCGGAGCCTGAACCCGCCATGCAGCTGGTGAACTGATGGGCAGACTATTCAATTTCCCCGGTGGCATACACCTGGAGGAACACAAGTCAGTCTCTAACGGGACGGCGGTTCGCAAGTCCGGCATCCCCGCACGCCTGTTCGTACCACTGGATCAGCATATTGGCCCGGCCGCTGAATGCATTGTCAGCAAGGGTGAAAAAGTCCTGAAAGGCCAGACGATCGGCAGCGCCACAGAGTACATCAGTGCACCGGTGCATGCGCCGACATCGGGTACCGTTATCGATATACAGAAATTCCCCGCCGCCCACGCCTCCGCCCTGCCTTCGGATGTCGTCATCATCGAGCCCGATGGTAAGGATGAGTGGCAGACACGAACGCCGCTGAATAACTACAGGGACATCGATCCGAGTGAACTGCGTAACATAGTTCGCGGTGCAGGCATTGTCGGACTGGGCGGTGCGGCCTTCCCTACCTTCGTGAAACTCAATCCCGTTGGGCATGACATCAAGGCTCTTATCCTGAACGGCGCCGAATGCGAACCCTGGATCACCTGCGACGATATGCTGATGCGCACACGTCACGGCGACATCATCGAAGGTGCCAGGGTCATGCGTCATGCACTGCAGGCCGCCCGGGTAATCATAGCCATCGAAGACAACAAACCGCAGGCTATCTCTGCATTAAAACCCTATGCAGACAAGTATGAATGGCTGACGGTGCAGGAGATCCCGACACGCTATCCGACCGGCGGCGAAAAACAGCTTATCCGTATCCTGACCGGACAGGATGTCCCCAGCCATGGCCTGCCGCTGGATCTCGACCTGGTCGTGCAGAATGTCGCTACTGCCGCCGCAGTCCATCATGCAATCAATGAAATGCAGCCACTGATCTCTCGCATCATTACCGTAACCGGACCGGGAGTTAAATCTCCCTGCAATATCGAAGCACTCATCGGTACGCCGATGTCAGACCTCATCGACATGGCTGGTGGATATACGCGTGATGCCGATCGCCTGATCATGGGCGGTCCGATGATGGGCATCACGTTGAAGACGGACGTAACGCCGGTCATCAAGGCAACCAACTGCCTGCTCGTGCAGACTCCGGACGCAAAGCGCGATGCGACCACAACCCGGGCATGCATCCGCTGTGGCGAATGCGTAAAGGTCTGCCCCATGCGCCTGCTGCCTCAACAACTTTACTGGTATTCGCGCTCGCGAAATTTTGACCAGCTGCAGCGTCATCACCTGTTCGACTGCATAGAATGCGGCTGCTGTGCTGAAGTCTGTCCCAGCCACATTCCACTGGTGCAGTATTACCGCTTCGGCAAATCCGAGATTTGGAAGAAAGAACAGGAAACATTGAAAGCGGACCGCGCACGCATGCGTACCGAAGCCCGCCTTGAACGCGAAGAACGCATAAAGGCCGAGCGCAAGGCACGCCATGCCCGCGCCAAGGCCGCCAAGGCGGCGGGCAGCGACAGCAAGCAGACCGAAATCAAAGCTGCCGTTGCGCGTGCCAAGGCCAGGAAAGCCGAACAGAAGTCTGCCACGGAAGACGCTTGATGGATTTTGACCAGCATCAACACTATTCACCGCATATCCCGGCCAGCAGCACGGTAAGCAACGTAATGCTCAAGGTTGTGCTTGCCCTGGTGCCGGGCATCATTACCTACATCGCTTTTTTTGGCTGGGGTGTGCTGGTCAACATTATCATCGCAGGCATCGCAGCACTGGGCAGTGAAGCCGTGGCCGTTGCACTGCGCCGCCAGCCTGTTGCCCCGACACTGATGGATGGCTCTGCGCTGGTGACAGCCATTCTTCTGGCACTGGCCCTGCCGCCTCATTCTGCCTGGTGGCTGATCGTCGTCGGCACGACATTCGCCATCATCATTGCCAAGCAGCTTTACGGCGGCCTGGGCTACAATCCGTTTAATCCCGCCATGGCCGGCTACGTTGTCGTCCTGATTTCATTCCCGCTGGAAATGACACGCTGGAATCCGCCGCTCAGCCTCGCCGATGCACCCATGAGCCTGCTCGAGTCATTCCAATACAGCCTGACTGGAATACTGCCTGAAAGGCTGGACCTGGATATGATCAGCCTGGCCACACCGCTGGACGTCATGCGCACACAGCTGGACCTTGGCAATTCTCTCGACACCATCACCACTGGCAACGGCATCTTCGGCATAGTCGCCGGTACAGGCAGCGAATGGGTTAGCCTGGCCTTCCTTGCCGGCGGTCTCTGGCTACTCTTTGAACGCATAATAGACTGGCGCATCCCCGCTTCACTGCTGGCATCCTTACTGCTGCTGTCCGGGCTATTCTCCCTGATAGACAGCAGCAACTTCGCTTCACCGGCCTTCCACCTGTTTGCCGGTGCGACGATGCTGGGCGCATTTTTTATTGCTACAGACCCTGTCAGTGCCAGCACAACACCTGTGGGCAGACTGATATTCGGGGCCGGTTGCGGCATACTTATATATGTCATCCGAACCTGGGGCGGGTACCCGGACGGCATAGCATTCAGTGTACTACTAATGAACATGGCAGCACCGCTGATCGACTATTACACCCAGCCACGTGTCATTGGGCAGCAGAAAAACAGGTCATGAAATTCACACTACCGAACAAATTATCCCGTTTTCCGGCAGGCCTTGCGTTGCTGTCGACGTTCCTGGCTGCATCAGCGCAAGCGGACGGTGTACGCAAAATCATCCACTCCGATGGACGCGTTGAATTCACCTATGCCGCCGGGCAATCAGGTTCGACGCCGGTTTATACCGACGATTCCGGCTCGGGTTCACGGATATACAAGTACAAGGACTCGAGCGGGGTAACGGCCTTCTCTGATCAGACACCCTATGGCCGGCCTTATACCATTCTAAAATTACAATGCTTCGCCTGTGACCCGGATTCAAACGTCAACTGGCACAGGACAGGTCTGAATCTGAAATCCTATAACCGGTTTGTCAACCGGTCGGCAATAAAGCATGCAGTGGATCCGGCCCTGGTGCGTGCCGTGATCCATGCTGAATCCGGTTTCCGTGCCGACGCCGTATCAAGCCAGGGAGCACAGGGACTGATGCAGCTGATGCCGGCCACGGCAAGGGAACTGGGTGTCTCGAATCCGATGGATGCCGAGCAGAACATAGCCGGCGGCGTCGCCTACCTGGCACGCATGCTGAAGAAATTCAACGGTGACACAGAACTGGCTTCGGCTGCGTACAATGCCGGCCCGAATGCCGTTGACAAATACAACGGCATACCACCTTACAGAGAGACGCGCACCTACGTCGAGCGCGTCGGGATACTGCATAAGCGCTATATCGCAGCCCTGCAGACCGGGTCGGCCAGGAACACCTATACCGTCGGCCAGAAGTCAGGGGAAGCCCGGCAGTGACGCCGCGCATAGTGCTTCGCTCCGGCTGGCTGCTCGGTATATTCGGTGCAATCGTGATTGCCCTGGTCTCGCTCGCCTACCAGGGCACCAGGGCACCGATTGAACGCAGTGAATACCAGGCACTGCTTAAAGCACTGAATAGCGTCATACCTGAAAAGCATTATGACAATGACCTGGTAAATGACAGCTACCCGCTCAAGGCAACAGAAGAGCTCGGGTTGAAAAAAGATGCACTGCTATATCGCGGCAGAATCGGAGACACGCTCACTGCCGTGGCATTTCCTGTCGTCGCCCCGGATGGCTACAACGGTCCGATCGACATGCTGATGGCCGTTAACCTGCACGGTGAAATCCTTGGCGTGCGCGTTACCAGCCACAATGAAACACCCGGACTTGGTGATCGAATCGAGTCCCGGCGCAGCAACTGGGTGGACCAGTTCCGTGGTGCATCGCTGGAGAATCCTGAACCGAAGCGCTGGGCTGTCAAGAAAGACGGTGGCGTGTTCGACCAGTTTACCGGTGCGACGATCACTCCGAGAATTATCGTCAAGGCCGTTCACCGGGCCATGTTGTATGTAAAATCTCATCCCGAGGTCTTCTTCAATGAGTGATGCCAATTACCAGAAAATCATCCGCGACGGCTTATGGGACAATAACCCTGCCATCGCCCAGATTCTCGGCCTGTGCCCACTGCTGGCCGTGACCGGCACGGTGATCAACGCCCTGGGACTGGGTATAGCAACCACGCTGGTACTGATCGGTTCCAATCTTACCGTTTCAATGATCCGCAACCAGGTGCCGAATGAAATTCGCATTCCGGTATTCGTACTTGTCATCGCCGGCTTTGTCACGATCATTGAACTGCTGATGCACGGCTTCCTCTATGAGTTGTATACCGTGCTGGGCATATTCGTACCCCTGATCGTAACGAACTGCGCCATCATCGGCCGTGCTGAGGCCTTCGCCTCTAAAAATGCAATATGGCCATCACTGGTCGACGCACTGAGCATGGGCTTCGGGTTTACCGGCGTACTCATTGCACTGGGTGCCATGCGCGAGATACTTGCACAGGGAACATTGTTTGCCGATGCGAGCATTATGCTGGGTGAGTGGGCCGGAACGATTACCCTGATCGACAACTATGACGGTTTTCTGCTTGCCGCACTTCCGCCCGGCGCATTCATCGGTCTTGGGTTGATACTGGCATTAAAAAACATCATAGATGACAGAATGCGTCATCGTGTTAGCCAGCAGATTACGGCAATCGAACAGACAGGATGAACCGTGACAAGCGTGTGCAGATCTTCACCCTGCTGAGAGACGCCAACCCCAGTCCTGAAACGGAATTGAACTACACGTCTCCGTTTGAACTGCTGATTTCAGTAATCCTGTCGGCACAGGCCACCGACGTCGGTGTCAACAAGGCCACGGCCCATCTGTATCCGGTTGCCAACACGCCTCAGCAGATACTCGACCTTGGTCTTGACCGACTCAAGGAATACGTCAAGACCATCGGCCTTTACAATACCAAGGCACAAAACATCATCAAGACCTGTGATATTCTTGTTCGCGAATACGGAGGCGAGGTGCCGGCAACCCGTAAGGCGCTCGAAGACTTGCCTGGTGTTGGACGTAAGACGGCAAACGTCGTACTCAACACCGCGTTCGGCCAGCCGACTATCGCCGTTGACACGCACATTTTCAGAGTCGCCAACCGCACTGGCATCGCGCCGGGAAAAACTGTTCGTGAAGTCGAGGATCGCCTCATGCGCCTGGTACCCGATGAATTCAAACTTGATGCCCACCACTGGCTAATACTGCATGGCCGCTATACCTGCATTGCCCGTAAACCACGTTGCGGCAGTTGCGTGATCCATGATCTGTGCGAATACCGCAAGAAGACAAGTGAATGACGAAATGGCTGCACAGATAGCAACTGGATTCAGTTACGGCACACATCCGATCAACGCGCATGCTATCAATGCGGTAGAAACAGCCATGCAGAAAGCCGGCCTGGAGCAGGCCGAAAGCGTGCTGTTGTTCATGACCCACGACTATATTGATGATCCTGACTCGGCCGTACGCCTGGCTGCACGCACTGCGGGATGTGTCCAGGTGGCAGGTGCAATCGGCTACGGCATCCTGACTGAAGAGGACTGGCTGCTCGACAGCCCCGGCGTTGCCGCGATGGTATTCGGGCCGGGCTGCGGCATTGGTCCGCGCAATGCCGTATCACATGAAAGCGTGCTGGCCATCTCTACCCCGTCAGGCTTCAATCCAGGCTGGCTGCATGACCCCGTACCTCATATTGGGGCCATCGCATCCGATCCGATCGGCCAGGGCGCATACCAGGTCTGGAGCAATGCGCGCATCCAGGAATCAGGACGCATCGAGCTGGGCATCAGTCATGCCAGGGCGGCGTTTGCAGTCGGGCAAAGCTTCAAGACACTGACTCAGCCGCACCGAATCAATATCAGCGATGGTCTGGACGTCATCAACATCGACGACCACCCTGCCCTGGACCTGCTGCTTGAATCACTGCCTGATGAAATCCGGCAACAGCCCACCATTCCCCTTCACTTACTGCTTAGCGGCGTTGTTTTTGGCAACCCGGTCAATGCCATACGGGAAGGCCGGTTTCACCTTGACCATATCATTTCAGCAAATCCTGAAAGCCACTCCATCACCATCACATCGGAGCTGCAGCCCAATGAACACGTCTTCCTTGCGATCCGTGACAGCTACGCCGCTGAACTGGACATGCAGGAAACCGTTGCCATAGCACACAAGAAACTTGGTGCGCAGCCGGACTTCGGATTGATGTTTCCCTGTTTTGGCCGCGGGCCATCCTTCTACGGCGGCAAGGACAGAGACATTGAAATTCTTGCAGATGCATTCCCCGGCATGCCCTTCATCGGATTCTATGGTAATGGCGAAATCGGTCCATTGATGGAAGGTAATCACACCTACCAGTATTCCACCGCGCTGGGTCTGTTCAGCGCAGAATCGCACTGACCGATATGTACGGCAATGATCGCAGCAGCCTGCGCCGGGTTTTCTTCAATGCCTGGGACAAGTACAAGCAGTCTATACCCCTGCAAGGCATCGAACGCATACTTATCGATATCATTCTCCAGCATCCCGAATATCATGATGTACTCGATGACCGCGATCGATACCTGGATCATGACTGGCCT
>JARFQC010000224.1 GCA_029287965.1 Arenicellales bacterium | reverse complement strand
GTGCAGCCGCCGAAGCAGCCGCGCATGATGTTGACCGAGAAGCGGATCATCTCCCAGGCTGGCATTTTTGCTTCGCCATAACTCGGGTGCGGTTTGCGCGTGTAGGGGAATTCGTAGACCCGGTCGAGTTCCTGCGTGGTCAGGGGCAATGGCGGCGGGTTTAGCCACACATCGCGATTGCCGTGTCGTTGCACCATTGCACGCGCGTTGCCCGGGTTGGTTTCAAGGTGAAATACCCGCGAGGTGTGGGCATACAGGACCTTGTCGCCTTTGACCTGTTCGTAGGACGGTAGCCGGATGACCGATCGTGACCGGTCCAGCCCGCGCGGCCGCTTATGCAGTGTAACGACCTGCTGGTTATCTTTTCCCATGCTGTCCTGTTTCTGCTCACAACCGGGCTGGCTGGCATAGGGGTCGGGGTGGTGATCTATCTTTCCCGGACTATCAACCTGCGTGGAGTCGATAATCGTCCAGTCTTCCGGTACGGATGCGGTCATGTACGCCGTGCCGCGCACATCCCGGATGTCGCGGATTGAATCGCCTGCTGCAAGCCGGTGTGCGATGTCGACGATGGCTCGCTCCGCGTTGCCGAACAACAGCATGTCAGCCTTGGCATCAGGCAGGCAAGAGCGGCGCACCTTGTCCGACCAGTAATCGTAGTGGGCGATGCGGCGCAGGCTGGCCTCGATGCCGCCAATGATAATGGTTGAATCCTTGTATGCCTCGCGTGCCCGCTGGGCATACACGAGCACAGAGCGGTCGGGTCGTTTGCCGGGTTCGCCTTCAGGCGTGTAGGCATCATCGCTGCGGATACGGCGGTCTGAGGTATAGCGGTTGACCATCGAGTCCATGTTACCGGCAGTGATGCCGAAGAACAGGTTGGGTTTGCCCAGTTGTTTGAATGCCGAAGCATCCTGCCAGTCCGGCTGGGCAATGATGCCGACCCGGAAGCCCTGCGATTCCAGCAGCCGGCCGATCAGCGCCATGCCGAAACTCGGGTGGTCTACGTAGGCATCGCCGGTGACGATGATGATATCGCAGCTGTCCCAGCCCAGGTCGTCCATCTCCCTGCGTGACATCGGCAGTACCGGTGCAGTACCGAAGCGGTGCGCCCAGTAGGGGCGGTGGGAGAAAAGGTCGGGTGCGGTTTGCATAAGGGTTTGTAGGAGCGGCGGCCTCGCCGCGAATCACTATAGTAGGTATGCCGTTAAATTCGCGACGGGGTCGCGGCTCCTACAGTGGGCAGATGAAAGTCGGGCTACTTCTCCCACTCCATCACTACCGGTTTTTCGCGCTTCTCCATCAGCTGTTCTTCGGCTGACAGCTGGTTGTCGGCAAACATGACCTTGATCATGGACATGTCACCGACTTCGGCACTGGCGCGCTGTTCCTGCGCGAACAGCTTGGCATCGCGGAACTTTTCGAAGGTCTCGATCAATTCGAGGTTCTTGACCAGGGCGCCGGCCGATTCGTTGATGCGGAAGACGTAGTAAGGCATGTCAATCCTCCTTTTTACTCGTGGACTCGCGGAAATCGTCCAGCGAAACGATGAAGGTGTCGCTCGGTTCATCGACGTAGCGGGGACGATCATTAAACTCCACACCGCGCGCGGCCGCTAGTTCCTGCTGACGCTTCACGACCATGCCGAAACATTCCCGGATCTGGTTGATCGTCTCCATCGACAGCGGATGGGAGAGTTCGGGCGGGGTATAAGTGTCCTTGGCAATCGCGGTCAGGGTTTCCTTGACGGCGATGAGTAACTGCTCTTCCTTGCCTGGTTTGTTATCGCTCATGGTCAGCTCTGCGGGGTGTGCGGCGAACGCCGGTTGAATGGAACAGTTAATGATACTGCGCATAGGAAGCGGAGAGAAGCGTGTTTCCGATTTGCCTTACAAATCAAGCGTATTGGCTGAGTAGTGCGCACAGCCCGTTTTCTGCTCGGCAAACTGCCGTGCACGGGCAGGCGAACTGTCACAGGGCCGCCCAGGCATGAACGAAGTCGCGCATGTACAGTGCACCAGCTTTGATGTAGCGGGCGCCCGTCAGGAGGCAGTGCAGGGCAAAGTTTGTGATAGACTCGGCGTGATTAAATTTTCCGGATTTTCAGGCAGGAGACCCTATGGCCGGACACAGTAAATGGGCCAATATACGCTTCCGCAAGGGCGCACAGGATGCCAAGCGCGGCAAGCTGTTCACCAAGCTGATCAGAGAGATCAACGTCGCAGCCCGTATGGGCGGGGGCGACCCGAATTCCAATCCGCGCTTGCGGGCAGCCATCGACAAGGGGCTGACCAACAACATGAAGCGGGACACCATAGAAAATGCCATCAAGCGCGGTACCGGCGACATGGATGGTGTCGAATACGTAGAACTGCGCTATGAAGGCTATGCGCCGGCCGGTGTGGCAATACTGGTCGAGTGCATGACCGACAACCGCAACCGCACGGTCAGTGAAGTGCGCCATGCCTTCACCAAGTACAACGGCAATCTCGGCACGGACGGATCGGTCGCGTACCTGTTCAACAAGCTCGGCGTCATCGGCTACCCGGCTGGCAGCGACGAGGAGATGATCATGGATGTCGCGCTCGAGGCGGGTGCCGACGATGTGGTCACCGAAGACGATGGAGCGATAGAAGTACAGACGTCGCCGGAAGCGTTCAGCGACGTCAAGCAGGCGCTCGACGAAGCCGGTCTGCAGGCTGATTATGCAGAAGTGACGCAGCGTGCCTCGACGGATGTCAGCCTGGGCGGCGAGGATTCCGAGAAGGTCATGCGCCTGGTCGATGCACTGGAAGATCTCGACGACGTCCAGGAAGTGCATACCAATGCAGATTACGACCAGGCATTCCTGGAGAGCGGCGCCAGCTGATGGTCTTCAGGTATCCTGTCCGGTACATACGAGCAATCCCATCTACAGCGGGTTCCGGTGCGACCTTGCGGATTCCGGTGCCGTCTCCGGACCACCTTAACGAACGCCAGCCTGCTGGGATGTGTTAACCGGTCATGCGCATACTCGGCATTGACCCGGGCTCCCTCACCACCGGATTCGGTGTCGTTGACATCGTCGACGGTCAATTGTCATACGTCACCAGCGGTTGCATACGCATGAAGGACGAAGCCCTGCCTCAGCGGCTGAAGACCATCTTCAGCGGTGTCGTCGAGCTGATCGACCAGAACCGGCCTGACGTGTTTGCCATCGAACAGGTCTTCATGGCGCGCAATGCACGCTCCGCACTGGTGCTTGGGCAGGCACGCGGTGCAGCCATTTGTGCGGCCGTCGACAACAACCTTGCTGTCAGCGAATACTCTGCACTCGAGATAAAAAAATCGGTAGTCGGCTACGGCCAGGCCGACAAGTCGCAGGTGCAGCACATGGTGCGTTCCATTCTGTCACTGGGCGGTGCGCCGCAGGCCGATGCCGCCGACGCGCTCGCCTGTGCGATCTGCCACAGCCATACCCTCGAAACCCGTCACCGGCTCAGGCAGGGCATGCAGCAGTGATCGGCCAGCTGACAGGTATTCTGCTGGCCAAGCAGCCTCCGGCATTGCTGCTGGATGTGCAGGGCGTGGGCTACGAGCTCGAAGCCCCGATGGCCACTTTCTACGAACTGCCCGACGAAGGCAGCAGCCTGACCCTGCTGACGCACCTCGTCGTGCGCGAAGATGCCCAGTTGCTGTTCGGCTTCAGTTCCCTGCAGCAGCGTGACCTGTTTCGCATGCTGCTGCGTGTCAGCGGTATCGGCCCGCGCGTCGCGCTGGCTATCCTGTCCGGCTTGTCGGTGCAGGAATTCAGCCGCTGCATCAATAGCGACAACGTGGCGCGTCTCATCAAGGTGCCCGGCATAGGGCGCAAAACGGCCGAACGCGTGATCCTGGAGCTGCGTGACAAGCCCATGCCCGGTCTCGATGCCGGGGCTGAAGCGGTGGCGAAGGATGACAGCGAGGAAGCGCGCAACGATGCGATCAGTGCGTTGACCGCGCTGGGCTACAAGTCACAGGCAGCCGAGAAGGTCATCGGCCAGCTGGCGGACCAGGCCAGCACCAGTGAAGCACTGATCCGGCTGGCCCTGCAGAGTCTGTCAGGAGGCACAAGATGATAGAGACCGATCGCCTCATTTCACCGGAAACCCGTGAAGACACTGGCGAGAAGGCCTTCGACAAGGCGCTGCGACCCAAAACCCTGGAAGAATTCGTCGGCCAGCCCAAGATTCACGAGCAGCTGGAAATATTCATCAGCGCCGCCCGCAAGCGCGGCGAGGCGCTTGATCACGTGCTGCTGTTCGGGCCCCCGGGGCTGGGCAAGACCACCCTGGCGCATATTATTTCCATCGAAATGAAAGGCAAGCTGCACCAGACGTCCGGGCCGGTGCTGGAAAAGGCGGGCGACCTCGCCGCCATGCTGACCAACCTGGAAGAGGGTGATGTGCTGTTTGTCGACGAAATACATCGCCTCAGTCCTGCCATCGAGGAGATTCTCTATCCGGCGCTGGAGGACTACGAGCTGGATATCGTCATCGGTGAAGGACCGGCGGCGCGCTCGATTAAGCTGAGCCTGCCGCCATTCACACTTATCGGTGCGACAACCCGGGCCGGCCTGCTGACTTCGCCCTTGCGCGACCGTTTTGGCATCGTCCAGCGGCTCGAGTTCTACGATATCGGGCAGCTCGGCGACATCGTCCAGCGTTCGGCAGACATCCTGGAAGTCGGAACTGAGGCTGATGGTGTCAGGGAGATAGCCCGGCGCTCGCGCGGCACGCCGCGGATCGCCAACCGGCTGCTGCGGCGGGTACGTGATTACGCCGAGGTAAAAGGGAACGGGCTCATCGAGGAAGGCATTGCCCGTTCGGCGCTGGACATGCTCGAAGTCGATGAACATGGCCTTGACGAGATGGACCGTCGGCTGCTCTCGGCAATCGTGCAGAAGTTCGACGGTGGCCCGGTCGGGGTCGACAATCTCGCTGCCGCATTAAGCGAAGAGCGCGACACGCTTGAAGACGTCATCGAACCCTACCTGATCCAGCAGGGCTTCATCATGCGCACCCCGCGCGG
>JARFQC010000098.1 GCA_029287965.1 Arenicellales bacterium | reverse complement strand
GGTCGAAGCGTTTCTCGGCGATGGCCCTTGCGGTGAGCCAAAGCAGGACCAACAGCGCCATGTAGAAAAGTACCGGGCGTAGCTTCTGGTGTACCTTGCCGATAACCGCCAGCACGTCGAGCTTGAATGCCTGCAGGCCCGCGTGAAAATTCACTTCGCTTGCCACCTCACCCTCGACCAGGCGTGAGCGGGAATGTGTCAGGATGTCGTGATAGTGACGGTAATTGCGATCCCCGAAGGAATAGACGTTGTCGATGTAAGGGGTAAATACCTTGAAACGAATCACTTCTTTCAATTCCTTGACGAACTGACTCGGAAAGTCCTGCGTGAAAACGGGTCGCCATGCGGGCATACCAGGAAATAGCAAGTCATGGCATTCCAGCCTGCCGTCATCACAAGCTGCTTCGATCTGGCTGGCCATCTCGTTGTAGAACGCATCGACCTCTGCTGCACCCTTCTTGTAGTAGCCGGCATTGTTTACCGCCTCGCGGATGGCCCAGGAGCTTTTCGCTGCTTCGAAATAACCGTGACCAACGAATGAGGGAGCGAGTTCTGCCGCTCTGCTGCTGACACGAAAGATCTTTTCTCGCTGTGCCGGTTCGAGTTCGTGTTTACGTATCCACACATCGGGCTTGACGCTCAGGAACGCATTCTGAGCCCGCATGTGGTTGTCGGTCTTCGTCTCTATGACATAGGAAGCGCCATAGTGCGTTTCGTTCAGGTAGATGAATAGTCCCGTTACGCTGCCAATTATAAATAGTGGCGGTATCGCCAGTGCGACAGTCGCACGCAGGCGAGCGCCATCGAATCCCGGTAGCCAGACGTAGATCAATGCCGTAACGAGCACCAGCAGTACTGACGGAACAAGAAAAATACCCTCCTCGCGCGTATACCAGAACAGGCTGAAAGCGACACCGAACAACATCATCCATTTCCATTCGATGCGCTGCCATACCAGCAACCGGGTGACCATGCCGAGCAGAGCGCCAAGGCTCATCAGTGCGAATGCCGGGTAGATGGTCATGCGCATGGTATTTGCGACGGACTGGTAGTTATAAGTGTGCGGACTCAGGTATAGCAGGGCAAATATAAGCAACAATACGAAGCGGTTGCTTATCACCGGACGTGCAGCGAGCATGACCGTCAGGCAGGCCGCCATGTACAGCAGGTCCGTTGTATGGATGATATCCAGCCCAATGACATGGTTGAACGCGATCCATAACGGATAGACAGGCCCCTTGATCAGCGTGGTGAAACTGAATTCACCTAGCCATTGACCGCTGAGGATGGATGTTGCCTGGTTGATAAAGTGGGTATGATCATAGGGCCAGCCCATCGTGGCGATGATAGGTTGGGCTTCGAGCAGCCAATTCTTGAAAACGACCAGGATGATAATCCCGGCAAGCAGCCAGTATGAGCTGATACTTGCCGACCTTGGACTGCTCATGGTGTCTGTATCAGGCTGACCTGGACAGGCTGGCCAGGAATGTATCGTTTTCATCCGGGCTACCGATCGTGACACGCAAACAGTTTTCCAGCGCTGTACCGGGCCGATGAAGATTCTTGATCAGTATGCCGTCAACCAGCAGGCGGGCATGTACAGTGTCGGCCGGTTGTGACTCTGACCGGAACAGGATGAAGTTGGTCTGGCTCGGCCAGGTCGTGATCCACGGCATGGCCTTGAGTGCCTCGAGTACCCTTTTCCGTTCCTCGCAAATCGCATCGATCTGCTGCTGGAAAACATCCCAGTTTTGTAGTGCGAAAGCTGCCGTCGCCTGGGTCAGGCTGTTGATGTTATAGGGCAGCCTTAGCTTGTTGAACTCATCCAGCCACTCCCCGTGACCGGCCAGTATGCCGAGGCGCAGGCCAGCCAGGCCGACTTTCGACAGCGTTCGCATCACAACCAGGTTCGGGCAGCTATCGAGGCGTGACATGAAGCTGCTGCCGGCAAAAGGCTGGTAGGCCTCGTCGACAACGACCAGTCCGGGAGCAATGGCAATGATCTCTTCGACCTGTGCGGATTCGAAAAGGTTGCCGGTCGGATTATTCGGTGATGCAAGGAAAATGACAGCCGGCTCATGTTCTTCTATCGCTCTGCTCATGGCCGGCAGATCGAGTGAAAAATCGTCGCCCAGCGGGACAGCTGCGTACTCCATGCCGCAAGCCTTCGCCAGCACGTCATACATGACAAAAGACGGGGACGGGGCAAGCACGGTGCGTCCTGGTGCAGCCAGGCTCAACAGGATGAACTGGATGATTTCATCGGAGCCGTTGCCAAGCAGCAGGGATGCAGAGTCCGGTACCTGCATCAGTGCCCTTAACGGAGCATGCAGATCACGTGCGACAGGATCGGGATAGCGGTTGAGCGCGATGCCGGCAAGGCTCTCGCGCCAGGCTGCATCGATCTCCGGCGGGAAAGACCAGGGATTTTCCATCGCATCGAGCTTGATGACATCAGCCACATCCGGCACGTGATAGGAATCCTGGGACTGGATGGCTTCCCGTACCCAGCGTGACGCGCGCGTCTGCATGCTGTTACTTGATCCGGTATTCAGCCGATCGTGCATGTGCGGTCAGGTACTCGGAGCGCGCCAGCACTGAGGCGGTACGCCCGAGTTCTGACGCGGCATCGGCGCTGCACATGATCAGGCTGGTGCGTTTCTGAAAATCGTATGTCCCCAGTGGCGAACTGAATCGCGCCGTGCCCGACGTCGGCAGCGTGTGATTGGGGCCGGCACAATAGTCGCCGAGCACTTCGTTGGTGTGCACACCCATGAAGATGGCACCGGCGTGGCGGATTTGACCGGCGACCTGGCGTGGCTGATCGACGATCAGTTCAAGGTGTTCCGGTGCGATCCTGTTGGTAACGGCTATGGCTTCATCGAGGTTATCGACGATGATCATTGCGCCCTGCCCCTGCAGTGCCGCAGCGATAATGTCACGCCGCTCCATGGTCGGCAGCAGCCGCTCGATAGATGCCGTTACCGCATCGGCGAAATCCTCTGAAGTGGTCACAAGAATGGATTGCGCCAGTTCATCGTGTTCAGCCTGGGAGAACAGGTCCATGGCAACCCAGTCGGGGTCTGCGGGCGCATCGCAAAGGACGACGATCTCGGAGGGCCCGGCCACCATGTCGATGCCGACCTTGCCGAAAACCAGGCGCTTGGCCGTGGCCACGTAGGCATTACCAGGGCCGACAATCTTGTCTACGGCAGGGATGCTGCGGGTACCGTAAGCCAGTGCGGCAACAGCCTGCGCACCGCCGACGGTAAAGACGCGATCAACCCCGGTTAATGCCGCAGCAGCGAGCACCAGCTCGTTGATGTGTCCGTCCGGAGTCGGAACGACCATGATCAGCTCACCGACGCCGGCAACACGTGCCGGTACTGCCGTCATGACAACCGTCGACGGATACGCGGCCTTGCCGCCGGGTACATATAGACCGACCCGGTCCAGTGGCGTGACCTGCTGTCCCAGCAGGGTTCCGCCCTCATCAGTGTAGTCCCAGGATTCACCAAGCTGGCGCTCGTGGTAGCTGCGCACACGATCTATTGATACATCAAGCGCCTCGCGCTGCGCGGGAGTAATCGTTTCGACAGCCTGGGCCAGTCGCTCCGGCGAGATTTCGAGCTCAGACATGTCAGAGACGTCAAGACGGTCAAAGCGGCGCGTGTAGTCCAGCAGTGCGGCGTCGCCCTGCTTGCGCACGCTGGCAATAATTTCACTGACTACGTCGGATACGTCATCGACCTGTTCATGGGTACGATCCAGCAACTCACCCAGGGCTGTATCGAAACCGCTGTCCGAGCTGTCAATGCGCAGCATTTCAGGCGACGGCATCTTGTGCCTCCAGTGCATCGCGGATCGCGCTGATCGTAGCCTGCATTCTTTCATGCTTGAGTTTCATGGCAGCGCTGTTGGCAATCAGCCAGGAACTGATATCGGCAACGTGCTCGACCTCGACGAGGTTATTCGCCCGCAGCGTGTTGCCGGTATCGACGAGGTCTACGATACGATCCGCCAGCCCCACCAGCGGCGCCAGTTCCATGGAACCGTATAGCTTGATGATCTCGGTCTGGATGCCCTTGGCGGCGAAAAACCGGCGTGCGGTGCTGACATACTTGGTTGCAATACGCAGTCGTGACCAGCTATCCGGATCGTCATTCATGGCCAGATCCTTCGGCTCGGCAACCATCAGGCGGCACTTCGCAATCCCCAGGTCGAGCAGTTCGAACAGGTCGCCGTCATGCTCCATCAGGGTATCCTTGCCGGACACACCCAGGTCTGCCGCACCGAATTCGACGAATGTCGGTACATCGGAGGCACGGATTATGACCAGCTGTATGTCCGCCTGGTTGGTATCAAAAATGAGCTTGCGGCTCTTGCGCGGGTCGACCGTCGGTTCGATGCCTGCCGCCGCGAGCAGCGGGAGTGTCTCATCGAGTATGCGGCCCTTGGCCAGCGCTATGGTAAGGCGATCTGTCATCGTGATACCGCCTCCGCTGCAGCACGAGTAAAGTGGTGACCGGAGACGCGGCGTATGCTCGCGCCGAGGCGCGAAAGCTTTTCTTCTATGCCCTCGTAGCCGCGGTCAATGTGGTAGATACGGTCAATGATGGTGTCCGAGTCGGCAACCAGCCCGGCGAGTGCCAGCGATGCGGATGCGCGCAAGTCGGTCGCCATGACCGGTGCACCCTGCAGGCGTTCGACCCCCTTGGTAATGGCAGTGTTGCCCTGCAGGTCGATGTCCGCGCCCATGCGCTGCAGTTCGTAGGCATGCATGAAACGATTTTCGAATATGGTCTCGGTGATACGGCCCACACCTTCGGCGGTACTGTTAAGCACCATGAACTGCGCCTGCATGTCGGTTGGAAACGCAGGGTAAGGTGCCGTGCTCAGATCGACGGCCCGCATGCGCCTGCCGTCGGTGGTCAATTTTATCCAGTCCTCGCCGACCTCGATGGTCGCTCCGGCCTGGCGCAGCTTTTCGAGTACGGCTTCGAGCAGACCGGGTGCAGTATCGCGGACGATGACCTCACCGCCGGTGATGGCTGCGGCAACCAGGTAAGTGCCTGTTTCGATGCGGTCAGGTATGACGGAATGTTCTGTGCCATGCAGCCGCTCGACTCCGTCTATGACAATTTCGTCGCTGCCGGCGCCGCTGATCTGCGCACCCATGCTGATCAGGCAGT
>JARFQC010000097.1 GCA_029287965.1 Arenicellales bacterium | reverse complement strand
CGCCGGTGGCAACATCGGTGGCAGGGTAAACCCCACCCGGAGCAAGACCAAATAGGAATCCGCTGGTGCGGCCCGCATCGGATTCGGGTAGGTTGCTTGAGGTGTTCGGCAACGGACATCCCAGATGAATGACTGTCCACGACAGAACCCGGCTTATCGGCCGGCTCCCGTTTTATTCTCCACGCCAGCAGGGCAGATTGTATCAAATTTGCAACAAACTGCCCCGGCATGCGTTGTCACACCAGGCCGCGTAATCTGGCTGCAACAATATTAGCGATTAATAATTCACGCGTATACAAAAGCTTAATTTACAAACTTAATGTAACTTGTTAGATTTTTCTCGCAACAGCGCCTAATTAACTGTTTTTAAAGAAATTTCCTTGAAAGAAAGGTTGACTTGTATGGCTTTGCGCCACTATAGTGTCGAAAAGTGGGGAAAAGTGGTAATGAATAACCCCAATGTGGATGCGAGTGGTGGAAAATGTTCCGAGGCGTTAACCAGGTCAATCTGGACAGTAAAGGGAGGATGGCGATGCCGACGCGCTATCGTGAAGACCTGCGCGCGGATTCCGAAGGCCACCTGATCGTCACCGTCAATATCTCCGAACGTGCCCTGTGGCTGTATACCCTGCCCGAGTGGGAGCGCATCGAAGCCAAGGTCTCCTCCCTGCCGTCATTCGATAAGAACGCCGCCCGGCTGAAACGTTTTTTGCTCGGTCACGCCACCGACGTGGACATGGATGCCAGCGGCCGCCTGTTGCTGCCTGCACCATTGCGGGAACACGCCCAGTTGAAAAAGCAGGTCGTGCTGGCCGGCCAGGGCAACAAGTTCGAGATATGGGATGAAGCCAACTGGACGGCTCAGAACGAAGAGTGGATGGAAGAAGGTCTGAATGACGGACCGATGCTGATCGAACTCGAATCGCTTTCGTTATAGGGCAGGGCAGATGGAGCAGCAACCACACCGACCTGTCCTGCTGAAGGAGGTCGTAGCGGCAATGAATATTCGCGAAGATGGCTACTACCTGGATGCCACCGCCGGCCGCGGCGGTCATATCGCTGCCCTGCTTGCTTGCCTCGGCCCCAAGGGTCGCATCCTTGCCCTCGATCGTGATCCGCAGGCCGTTGCCTATGTCGCGAGCCGGTTTCACGATGACGCACGCATCACAGTGCAGCACGCACGATTCTCCGAGCTGGCCCGTTACCTGCAGCCCGGCGATTGCCTGGACGGCATCCTGTTTGATTTCGGTGTGTCCTCGCCACAGCTGGACGAAGCGCAGCGCGGGTTCAGCTTTCTGCGCGACGGACCGCTCGACATGCGCATGAATCCCGACGCAGGCATCAGCGCTGCGCAATGGCTGGAAACAGCGGAAAAGAACGAGATTCGCGACATCCTCAAGCGCCTTGGTGAAGAACGCCATGCCGGTCGTATTGCGGCAGCCATCGTGCGCGAACGCGAGGCGGCGCCGATTGCGACGACATCCCGGCTCGCCAGCCTGATCGATGCGGCCGTGCCCATGCGCGGCAGGGAAAAGGGCAAGCATCCCGCGACACGCAGCTTTCAGGCGATCCGCATCCACATAAATGCTGAGCTGGAAGAGATTGCCGATGTCCTGCCGCAGGCCCTGCAGGCGCTGTGTACCGGCGGCCGCTTGCTCACCATCTGTTTTCATTCGCTGGAAGACCGCATCGTCAAGCGCTTCATGCGCCATGCTGCCCGGGGCGAGGAATTGCCGCCCGGCATCCCCGTGCGAGGCGGCAATCGCGGCCAGACGCTGCGCATCATCGGCAAACCCCTGAAAGCGTCTCCACAGGAAGTGGATCTCAATCCCCGCTCACGCAGTGCAATCCTGCGCGTGGCGGAACGGCTTCCTGTCGAGGCCGCGGCATGACGGTCCGCCGCCTGGTCATTCTCTACCTGCTGGTGGTCGTGTCTGCGCTGGCGCTGGTCTACACGCGTGTCGAGACACGTCATCACTACCTGGACCTGCAGGCCCAGCAGCAGATCCGCGACAAGCTGAACGTTGAATGGGGGCGCCTGCTGTTGCAGGAGGCCCGCTATGCCGAGCCGCGCTATATTGAAAAGCGCGCCCGTGAGCAGCTCGGGCTGCATGTGCCAGTGCGGGCGGAAATGATGGTGGTGAGGCTGCAATGACGCGTCGCCATACGAGGAACACGGTGTCCAGGACGCGTAGCAAGCGTCCCCTAACCAGTCCGGTGCGTCACTGGCTGACGCTCGGCGTGATCGGGTCGTTGTTCGTGCTGATGGCAGGCAGGGCGCTCTTCCTGCAGGTGTTCAATGCCGACTTCCTGCAGCAGCGCGGCAATGCCCAGGCATTGCGTACCATCGATGCACCGGCCGTGCGCGGCATGATACTGGATCGCAACGGGCAGCCGCTCGCGGTCAGCACCCCGGTCGATGCCGTGTGCGCAGATCCTTCCAGGCTCTACCAGTCCCCGGAAAGCTGGAAGCCGCTGGCCCGTTCACTGGGCATCAAGTACGCCAACCTGAAAAAACGCATTCAGAAGAACAAGGATCGCCACTTCGTCTACCTGCGACGCCAGGTGCTGCCGGAAAAAGCCGAGCAGGTCATGGCGCTGGATGCGCCGGGCGTGTTCCTGAAAAGGGAGTACAAGCGCTACTACCCGATGGGGTCCGTGACCGGACACCTGGTCGGGTTTACCAATGTTGATGAAAAAGGACTGGAAGGCATTGAATTTGCCTTCGACGACTATCTGCGCGGCAATCCGGGCAAGGACCAGGTCGTGCGCGATGCCTCGGGGCATATCATCGAGCATGTCAGCAATCTGAAACGTGCGACTGACGGCCAGGACCTGGTCATGACCATCGACAGCCGCATCCAGTACCTGGCTTACCGGGAACTGAAACGTGCGGTGCAGGAGCACAAGGCGAAAAGCGCTTCGGCGGTGGTGGTGGATGTCACCAATGGCGAAATCCTCGCCATGGTCAATGACCCGGTCTTCAATCCCAATGACCGCAGTCAGCTGCGCAGCAGTCGCTTCCGCAACCGTTCGGTGACCGACAATTTTGAGCCCGGCTCGACGGTCAAGCCGCTGACGGTCGCCGCCGCACTGCAGCATGACTATGTGCGGCCCGACACGATAATCGATACCGACACCGGCCGCATGAAGCTGGCCCGCTACACCATCAAGGACACGCATGACTACGGCAACCTCAGCGTGTCGCACGTGATCATGAAGTCGAGCAATGTCGGCGCGGCGCGTATTGCCCTGCAGATGGAGGCCAGTGATCTCTGGTCGCTGCTGAATGGCGTGGGCTTCGGGCGGTTGCCGCAGTCAGGCCTGCCGGGTGAAGCGCATGGCAGCCTTGCGCACCACACCAACTGGCGCAAGGTGAAGCAGGCGACGCTGGGTTATGGGTATGGCCTTTCCGTCACCGCGCTGCAGCTGGCACAGGCCTATGCCACGCTGGCCAATGACGGAGTCAGCGTGCCGTTGACGATTATCAAGCGGGACGGTGCAGTGCAGGGCAGGCGCGTCATCTCTGCAACAGTCGCCCGCCAGGTCCGCAGCATGCTCGAGCTGGCGGTCAGTGACGAAGGTACGGCGCCCCAGTCGCGCATCCCGATGTACCGCGTAGCCGGAAAGACAGGCACCGCACGCAAGACAGAAGGCAAGGGCTACTCGACCAAGCGTTACACGGCCCTGTTTGCCGGCATGGCCCCGGTAACGAAGCCGCGCCTGGCCATGGTCGTGATCGTCAACGAGCCCAGTGAAGGCAAGTATTACGGCGGCCAGGTTGCAGCGCCGGTATTCGCCAATGTCATGACCAGCGCATTGCGTCTGCTGAATGTTGCGCCCGACGACGTGCCGGCCGGCGCCATGTGGGTTGCGGCAAACCAGGCGGAGGCGGATAAGTGATTCCCGCCATGACCAGCGCACACCCCCAAACAACTTTATCCGTCCTGCTGGCGGAGCTGGCTGATGTGGCGGTTGCAGATGAGCGCGAGGTTGGCGGCCTGGCGCTGGACAGCCGGGTCGTGCAGGCGGGTGATGTGTTCCTGGCACGGGCCGGTACCCGCGAACATGGCCTGGCACATGCCGATATGGCTGTTGCCAGGGGTGCCCTCGCGATCATCTACGAAGCGCTGCCCGGTTTAGCTGTCCCGGCACTGGCTGTCCCGGCAATACCGGTCGAACGTCTCGGCGAGCGACTCGGCAGCATGGCCTCACGCTACTATGGCGATCCGAGTAAGCAGATGACCGTCATCGGCGTGACCGGCACCAACGGCAAGACTACCTGCACCGGCATCCTGGCCCAGGCCCTGGGCAAACTGGGCAGACGCACTGCCATGATCGGTACGACTGGCAGCGGTGAGTGGGGCCGGCTCACCCCGGCGACTCACACGACACCGGATGCCATAAGTCTGCAGCGCCAGCTGGCCGGTTTTCAGGCATCCGGCATCAACACGGTGGCGATGGAAGTTTCATCGCATGCACTGCAGCAGGGACGTACAAACGGCACAGAGTTTGATGTCGCCGTGTTTACCAACCTCAGCCACGAACATCTCGATTACCATGGCAGCATGCACGAATATGCGCGTGCCAAGGCACGCCTGTTTCGCGGCGGGCCGCTGCAGCTCGCCGTGATCAACAACGAGGACGATGCTGGCATCGAATTACTCACCGGGGGCGTCAATGCGGCCAGCGTGGTGAGCTACGGCCTGGCGTCCGGCGATGTCCATGCAACGGGTTTGACCTTGCATGAATATGGTCTGCTGATGCAGGTGCGCAGCCCCTGGGGCGACTTGGAGTTCAACAGTACCCTGCTGGGGCGTTTTAATGCCGCCAACCTGCTCGCCTGCGCCGCCGCGCTGCTCGGCAGCGGCTGGCCAGCTGCCGATGTGGCCTCAGCCTTGTCATCGGTACAACCAGCCGCAGGGCGAATGGAATGCGTCCGTGGCGACGGGATTACCCTGGTTGTGGATTTCGCCCACACCCCCGATGCGCTTGAACAGGCGCTGCTGGCGTTGCGCGAGCACATCAAGGGCGGCCGCCTGTGGTGTGTGTTCGGCTGCGGCGGCGAGCGCGATGCAGCGAAAAGGGCCTTGATGGGCGCGGCGGCAGAACGTCACGCCGACCACGTCATCGTAACTGACGATAATCCCCGCCACGAGGACCCGCAGTCCATCCGTTCACAGGTGCTTGCCGGCATGACCGTCCCGGGGCGGGAAATTGCCGATCGT
>JARFQC010000093.1 GCA_029287965.1 Arenicellales bacterium | reverse complement strand
AAATATTCATCAAATGATGCAGGCTTGACCAGGCCGACATGCTCGCGAGCTTCATCGGTCATGTCCATGACGTGATGATAAAAGCTGACACAGCAGTCGCGCGGGTCGCGTGAAGTCAGAATGATATTCGCCACATCACTGCCGGGGGTCTGCTGCCAGGTGCAATGCGTCTTGAATATGCGTGGGTCATCCATGGCGTCATAACGGTCAAGTCTTTCCTGCCAGGACGTATTCTCCTGTGGAAATTCGAGCCACGGTACCACGTCGAAGATGGAGCGAAACCGGTCATCGCCCCCGCTCCTGAGCTGGTGCAGGATTTGCTGCATCCAGGTTGTCCCGGCTTTCGGTGCAGTGGTGATCAGTACATCAGAGGGGCGTGCCATGAAATTTGCCAGGGCGTAAGGATCGTGTACCGGAGAGGCGTCACCCCAGCGCGGGTCTATGGGAGTTTCTGTCATGTGTGATGGGGTGTCTGAGTAGCCATGCCTGTGCATCAGATTCTCGCATAAGTGACGTGAGTCGGCATGTCATCGGTTGGTGAAGACGGGTCAGCCCTTTGCGGATGATTGTGACTGCAGACGGCTGAGGATGTCTTCGCGGGCGGTGGCGATGATGGAGTTTTTATCCATACCGGCGAGTATTTCCTCTGTGACCTGCTTGGGGCCGCCTTCACCCCATGACTTGCCCTGTTCGAGGTAGCGCTCGGTGATCTGCCCGACCAGGTAGGTGCTGTAATAGGCGATCGCGCCCTGGCCGCTTGCGGTGATCAGTGTCGACAGGCCGGCACTGGTGATTTTAAGCAGGCTGGATGCCAGGTGGACGGTCCAGATGGCGCCCATCAGCAGGGCCAGCTGGGTAAAAATGACTGCCACCAGTTTGCCTGATTCCCGCCGGCTCATCGGCAGGTCATAAATGCGTGACAGGTGATAGACCAATGCGCTGTCGATGGCTGCGGCTGCCGCCAGGTCGGCTACGGGTACCGGGTTCACGGCCACACCAAGACCCTTGGCGATGGAGTAGTAACGTATCATGCGTTCCGCCAGGGCGCGCCGGGTCTGCATGATTCTCCGGCTCACGCTGTCGCTGACGCGACTGGCAAACAGGCTGGCATTGAGCGCAGCGAGGCTTTTACCCTCCTGTTCGATGATATCCCAAAGCCTGTCGACCAGCGGATCGATGTTGGGTGCCGGCTTTCGTTCTACCTCAGTTTCGATGCCGTTTGCATCGATGCTGATCACCGTTTGCAGCGCGGGATCGGCGGACACGGCAATGATGTTTTCGCTTGTCACCATGCCACTGACATGCTGTTTCAGCGACGCTAGCAGGGCATCCCGTTCTCCGGCGCTATAACGATCCGCCTTGTTCAGCACCAGCAGCACCAGCGATCCGGATGCGTGCAGCTGCTGCAAAGCAGCGAGCTCACTGCTCGTGAGGTCGGAATCGACGACAAACAGGATCAGGTCTGCCCGCGCGGCAGCATCGTGTGCCAGTGCCTCGCGCGCTTCGCCTTTGGCTTCGTCGAGCCCGGGGGTATCGATCAGAAAGACGCCACCGGCATCGTATGACTGCCAGACCGTCCGCTCAACTGTGCGGGTCTCCCCATGCAAGGGGCTGGTGGAAAACGCATCCGTTCCGGCCAGGGCGTTGAGCAGGGATGACTTGCCCACACTGACCCGCCCCAGCACGGCGACATGAATTTCCTCGTTTTCGATCTTGTTGAGCAGCTCACTCAGTGAGTCGTATTCACCGGCAAGTGACTCCCGCACGGAGTCCGGAACATGGGTATCGTCAAGCAGTTGTGCGAGGCTGTCGCGGGCCAGTGCCAGGTGGTCGTTGCCGCCTGGTCCGGATTCAGTCTTTTCCGGCGCCTTCCTTTTTCGTTTCCATGACCAGTCTGACCATCTCTCCCGTGCGTTTTTCCAGTTGATCACCCAGTGACTCCGTAAAGCGATTGATGACAGGCAGGCTTGCAAGTTCACCACGCGAGGCGAGGGTCTCGTTCAGGCTGCGGCCCAGTGCATCAAATATCATGCCATAGGTCACAGCATGCAGCATACCGCCGGCAACGGTACCGATACCGGGGAAGGCCTTCAATGCATTGCCTGCGACAGCAAAAATCAATGTTGCATGTCGATTGATGCGTGTCTGGGCAAGTTTCAACAGCCGGTCAATTTCGAGCTGGCTGACTGGCAGGTCATACAAGGAGCACAGTGACTTGACCAGGCTGACGCCCACGGCACCCTGTATGATGATGTCGCTGCCGGGGCTGATTGCGGCCAGTGCGCCGAGCACGGCGCTGCGGGTATGGTTGCGGACGATGCTTGCGCCTCGTTCTAGCCGGTATTGCACCTCGGCTTCGTCGAGCTGCCGGGCGGCAAGCGTAAAGATCGCCGTGTCGCGCAGCTTTTCGAGGCTTTCCGGATCATTGTCGATGCGCCGCTGCAAGGCACGGGCCAGGGCTTTAATGTCCGGCTTGGTGCGGCGTCTTTCGATGGTTTCGTTGCCGTCGGCTTGCTGGATTCGTACCTCTTTATCTGTGCGCGTGCTAATGGCGACAACCGTTAAATCGTTCAGGCCACTTGTTCGCTCACGCAGACGTTGCAGGAGGGTGTCGAGGTCGGCCTCGCTGTACCAGTCCTTCTTGTTCAGGGCGAGGATGACGGGCTTACCGGTTTCGGCCAGAGCATTGAGCTCATCCAGCTGATTGCGCGTCAGGTCACCGTCGCAGACATAGATGACAAGATGGGCGCGCGTGGCTTCGTCAATCAGCCTGCGGTCCAGGGCCTCGTCAGGATCGTGCAGTCCGGGCATGTCTACAAGCGTGACCTGGTCGCCACCGGGTGCGACCCAGGTGTACTCGGTGATCGTGGTGGTCGACCCACCCACCACGTCAGTCCGCACTTTAGCGTCGGGCAGCAGGGTCTGGACCAGGGAACTCTTGCCTGTACTGATCGTGCCGAACAGGGCAATGTACAACTGGCCGGTGTCGCGTCGCCGGCCAAGCTCTGCCAGTTCATTGCGCACCTGCTGTACATTCAATCCGGATGCGTCGGCGGAATCCAGGCGCTGCAGCAGGTCGTCTTCGCTGACCGGTTGAGCCGGTTTAGCCACAGTGGCTGGTGAACGCAACAGCTTCCAGATGACATAGCCGCTGGCCATCGCAAAACCGGCCAGCAGGACGGAAAACAACGTACCTACGTACCAGGGCGCCTGCTGCAGTCTGTCCCACAATGAAAGCAGCGTATCACCGGCCAGCCCTACGAGTACCACCACGAGCAGAAACAGCAACGCAACAATGGCCGCCAGCAGATAGCGTAGCTGTTTCATGATTGTGCTGTGTTGCGCAACTGCAGATCGACTCGGTCGGATACTGCATCGATGGCGCTGCGCAGCTGCGAGCGCAGACCGAAGGCAAACAGCAGCTCACACACGACAAACAAGGGTCCGCTGAAAATCTGCAGGATGTTATCTGCCAGGGCGGGTTTGCGTCCCTCGTAGTAATGACCGAGCAGCTGCAGAGCCCAGCCGACAATGAATGTTACACCGAACCAGCCAGCCAGTTCAGCGGTTGTCAGCGACTGTGCCAGCTGGTCGGCAACCAGCAGCATGGGCGCAATCAGTGCCAGCGTGGCAAGCCCCAGGGCCATATCCAGGCGCAGGTAGCCAACACCTACTACGAGCATGAGGATCGCCGCCCCTGTGATCGTGACCGGACCGACCTGCATGCGCAGCAGGGATAAGATGAGCAGGATCGAGAAGGTGATCAGCGGTATACCAAAATAATGTGTCAGGCGATTTCGCGCATCGCGGTGGTAGGCGGCATAGGTGCCGAGCATATCTGAAACGGATTGCATGGCCAGGATGTGTATCGCAGTGATTGTTCTGACACTCAGTCTATCTCAAAAGCATTCCCATCGCCGCAGTGCTAGAGGCGTAAAACTCCCGCACGGGTCGTACTGCTGACAGTTTTCGCTTTATACGGTAAAGTCACGCCTCTTTTTTCCGGCACTGTCAGGTTACCAGCCTGTAAATTGCCCATTAACGATCCCTGGAGCTGACTCATGGCAAAAGATAACCTGATTGCACCTTCAATCCTGTCCGCAGATTTCGCCAGACTCGGCGAGGAAGTCGACAACGTACTGGCATCCGGCGCAGATATTGTTCACTTCGACGTGATGGACAATCACTACGTACCCAACCTCACCATCGGCCCGCTGGTCTGCGAAGCTTTGCGCAAGCATGGCGTAACAGCGGATATCGATGTGCACCTCATGGTTAAGCCCGTTGATCGCATCGTTCCGGATTTTGCTGCCGCCGGCGCTTCCTACATTACCTTCCATCCTGAAGCCTCCGAGCATGTTGACCGCACGCTTCAGCTGATCCGTGGTGAAGGCTGCAAGTCCGGCCTGGTGTTCAACCCGGCTACCCCTCTCGATGTGCTTGAATACGTCATGGACAAGGTCGATATGATCCTGCTGATGTCCGTCAACCCGGGTTTCGGTGGTCAGAGCTTCATCGAATCGGCCCTGACCAAATTGCGCCAGGCGCGCAAGATGATCGATGATTCCGGACTGGATATCCGCCTCGAAATCGACGGCGGGGTCAAGGTCAACAATATCCGTGAAATCGCGGAAGCGGGCGCAGATACCTTCGTTGCCGGTTCGGCTATTTTCGGTGCAGCCGAATCCTCCGATGCCAACGATTACAACACGGTGATCGGCGCCATGCGCGACGAGCTGGCCAAGGCAGGCAGCTAACCGGACCGATGGACATGGCTGCCGGCCCGAAGATCGCCGTTCGCATGGTCATGATCGACCTGGACGGTACCTTGATAAATACCGCGCCGGATCTCGCTGACAGTGTGAACATCATGCTGCAGCGTATGGGTCGGGAGCCCTGGCCGCTGGACAAAGTCTCTACCTGGATCGGCAACGGCGTCAGCCGGCTGGTAAAGCGGGCACTGACCGACAGCATGCAGGACGAGCCGCCGGCGGAAGACTTCGAAACCGGCTACAAGCTGTTCCTGGATGCCTACGGCGAAAACGTGTCGGCCAAAAGCCGCCCTTATCCGGGTGTTGTTGACGGACTGGAAAAGCTGAAGGCCGCCGACTACAAGCTGGCCTGTGTGACCAACAAGGCCGAAGCCTTTACTTTGCCGCTGCTGGCGGATCTCGGTCTGGATGGCTACTTCGAGCTGGTGGTATCAGGCGATACGCTGGCGCGTAAAAAGCCCGACCCGCTACCGCTAACACATGCCTGCGATTTCTTCGGCATCACGCCCGACCACGGCATATTGATCGGCGACTCGGCCAATGACGTCAAGGCTGCGCATGCTGCCGGCATGCCGGTCATATGCGTTGACTACGGCTACAACCAGGGCGTCGATCTCACTACCCTGGACACAGAGGGTGTGATAGATTCACTGGCATTGCTGGACGGTTACATCACACCATATAACTGAGTATCGGACGACATGATCTACAAACAGGAGATCAAGACCTGGCGATGGTGAAGCGCAACCCGCGTTTTCCAGGTTTTTTCTTACTAACTGTTTAAGGTAATGTTTTCCGATGTTTATCAATAAATCTGATTTTGACGCCTATGCGGCGAGTGGCTACACGCACATTCCTGTTGTGCGCGACGTACTGGCAGACTTCGATACCCCGCTCAGCACCTTTCTCAAGCTTGCCGGCGAAACCTATTCCTACCTGTTCGAGTCGGTCTCCGGCAGCGAAAAAGCCAACCGTTATTCCATCATAGGCCTGCCGGCGCGGCAGATACTGCGTGCCTATGGTGAAACGGTTGAGATTCTTGAAGAAGGCGACGTCGTCGAAACCGAGACGACCAGCGACCCGATGGAATCGGTCAGGCGGTTCCACGACCGTTTCCGATCACCTGACATCCCGGAACTGCCACGCTTCACCGGTGGGCTGGTCGGCTATTTCAGCTATGACACTGTGCGTTACATCGAGCCGAAGCTCGGTGCCAACACCCATCCCGACCCGTTGAAAACGCCTGATATCCTGCTGATGGTGTCCGACGAGGTCATCGTCTTCGACAAGCTGAAAGGCAGGGTCTTCGTCGTTCTCAACGTTGACCCCTCGGTTGAGGATGCGTGGGACAAAGGCCAGCGCCGGCTGGATGAACTGGTTGCGCGACTGGAACAGCCGCTTCAACGCCCTGAAAAAACCACTCCGGGTACGGTCAGCGAAGCTGATTTTCACTCCGGTTTCAGCCGCGAGGGCTACATGCAGGCAGTGGAAAAGGCGCGTGAATACATTCGCGCCGGTGACATCATGCAGGTCGTACTGTCGCAGCGCATGAGCGTTCCCTACACCGGTCGCCCGCTGGATGTGTATCGTGCACTGCGTACGCTGAATCCCTCACCGTACATGTATTACCTGAACATGGGTGATTTCCAGATTGTCGGTTCATCGCCGGAGATTCTGGTCAGCGTGGAAGGTGACCAGGCAACGGTCCGGCCGATCGCCGGTACCCGACCGCGTGGCGCCACGGCAGACGAAGACGCGTCACTCGAGCAGGATCTCATGGCAGACCCGAAAGAGCTGGCCGAGCACCTGATGCTGGTCGACCTGGGTCGCAATGACCTCGGCAGGGTCGCGGAAATCGGCACTGTGGAATTGACCGAGCGCATGATCATCGAACGCTATTCCCACGTCATGCACATCGTCTCAAACGTTGTCTGCAAGCTGCGCGAAGACCTGGATGCGATTGACGTGCTGAAAGCCACGTTCCCGGCCGGCACGGTCAGCGGGGCGCCGAAAATTCGGGCGATGGAGATTATTGACGAACTGGAGCCGGTCAAGCGTGGCATCTATTCCGGCGCTGTCGGCTACCTGGGCTGGAACGGCAACATGGATACCGCCATCGCGATCCGCACCTCCATCATCCAGGATGGCATGCTGACCATCCAGGCCGGCGCCGGGATCGTGGCGGACTCGCAGCCGGAGAACGAATGGGAGGAAACGCTCAACAAGGGGCGCGCCACCTTCCGTGCCGTAGCCATGGCTGCCGGCGGCTTCCGGGAACTGGGTTGAGGAGGGTATACCATGTTGCTGATGATCGATAACTACGACTCCTTTACCTATAACTTGGTGCAGTATTTCGGCGAACTCGGCGCTGCTGTTGAGGTGCACCGGAATGACAAGATCAGTGTTGCCGACATCAGGGCAATGAAGCCTGAACGTATCGTCATTTCGCCTGGGCCCTGCACACCCAACGAGGCGGGCGTATCCATCGAAGTGATAAAGGCATTCAGCGGCCAGCTGCCGCTGCTGGGCGTCTGCCTGGGTCACCAGAGCATCGGCCAGGCCTTCGGTGGCCGGATAGTCCGGGCCAGCACGCTGATGCATGGCAAGACATCCATGATTCACCACAAGGATGGCGGTGTGTTCAAGGGGCTGGACAATCCCCTGCAGGCGACGCGCTACCATTCACTGGTGATCGAGCGTGAATCACTGCCCGATTGTCTCGAAGTGACGGCGTGGACTGATGACAACGAAATCATGGGTGTACGGCACAAGACGCTGAACGTGGAGGGTGTACAATTTCACCCCGAATCGATTCTGACCCACCAGGGTCATGAATTGCTGGCCAACTTCCTGAGGAGCTGAGGGTAGAACTATGGAAATGCAGGCGGCGATACAGTCTGTTATCGAAAACCGTGACCTGACCGGTGCCGAGATGCGCCATGTCATGCAGCTGATCATGACCGGCAAGGCAACACCGGCGCAGATTGGCGGCTTTCTGATCGGTCTGCGCTGCAAGGGCGAAACTGTTGATGAAATAGCGGCCGCGGCTGACGTAATGCGGGAACTGGCCACGCACGTCAACGTGGAAACCGGCCACCTGGTCGATACCTGCGGCACCGGCGGTGATGCCAGCGGGACCTTCAATGTTTCCACCACCTCGGCCTTTGTCGTTGCGGCAGCGGGCGGTCGCGTCGCCAAGCATGGCAACCGCTCGGTCTCCAGCAAAAGCGGCAGCGCCGACGTCCTCGAGGCGGCCGGTGTCCGCCTTGACCTGTCTGCCGGCCAGGTGGCGGATTGCGTCAACGAGCTGGGGGTCGGTTTCATGTTCGCACCCCAGCATCATGGCGCGATGAAGCACGCCATCGGGCCACGCCGCGAAATGGGTGTGCGCACGGTATTCAACATCCTCGGGCCGCTGACCAATCCCGCCGGTGCACCGAACCAGGTACTGGGCGTTTTTGACGCCGACCTGGTCGAACCGCTTGCAGAGGTGCTGGTAAAGCTGGGCAGCCAGCATGTCATGGTTGTTCACGGTGAAGACGGCATGGACGAAATCACCATCAGTGCGCCGACCCGGGTCGCCGAACTCAAGGATTCCGTAATTCGTACCTACAGCATCACCCCTGAACAGTTCGGCATGCAGACCCAGCCGCTGGATGACATCAAGGTCGACGGTATCGATGCCAGCCTGGCAATGATGCGTGGCGTGTTGTCCGATGTTGCAGGCCCGGCACGCGACATCGTCGCCCTGAACGCCGGTGCGGCGATCTATGCGTGCGGGCTGAG
>JARFQC010000191.1 GCA_029287965.1 Arenicellales bacterium | reverse complement strand
ACACCGGATTATATTCGTCGGCAGCGTCAGATGTGTATAAGAGACAGGTACGGGGCGGGCGCCGGAGGAAGAAACTGCGTAGAAGCGGCGGCCTCGCCGCGAATACAATACTAAGGGCCCAAAACCAGGAAATAATCGCGGCGAGGCCGCCGCTCCTACAGCAGGGAGTGGGTAATTACATCGCGCTGAGCCTGACCGGCTGACGTTTCGCCCCCCAGTCGCCGGGCTGGCCCTCGAACACGCCGGGAATCGCCTTGCCGCATGCAGCGCAGCAGCCTGTCTTGTCGATATTCCAGTCGCTCAGTTCATACCAGTCCCGTCCGATCAGGATGTTTCCGCATGACGGGCACCAGGTGCTGCCCCCGGCCTTGTCGTGCACGTTGCCGGTGTAGACATACTGCAGGCCGTTCTGCATGGCTATCTTGCGTGCCCGGGTCAGTGTTGACGGCGGTGTCGGAGGTATATCCATCATCTTGAAATCGGGGTGGAAGGCGCTGAAATGCAGCGGGACGTCTGCCCCGAGGTGATCGAAGACCCACCGACTCAGGTTGGTGAGTTCCTCATCCGAGTCGTTTTTGCCCGGGATCAGCAGCGTGGTCAGCTCCAACCACGTGTCAGTTTCCTTGTGCACGTACTCGATCGTATCCAGCACGCTGGCCAGCTCCGCGCTGCACAGGCTGTGGTAGAACTCTTCGGTGAAGCCTTTCAGGTCGATATTCGCCGCATCCATGTGGGCGAAAAATTCCGCGCGCGGTTCGGCACAGATGTAACCGGCCGTGACGGCAACGGTCTTGATGTCCCGTTTGCGGCACTCGCGCGCGATATCGATGGCGTATTCATGGAATATGACCGGGTCGTTGTAGGTGAACGCGACGCTGCGGCAGTGCAGTTCGGCGGCCACGCGGGCGATCTTTTCCGGCGAGGCTTCGTCTGCGAGGGTATCCATCTCGCGGGATTTGCTCATATCCCAGTTCTGGCAGAACTTGCAGGTGAGGTTGCAGCCCGCGGTGCCGAACGACAGCACACTGGTGCCGGGCAGGTAGTGATTCAGGGGCTTTTTTTCGATCGGGTCGATGCAGAAACCGGATGAGCGTCCGTAGGTGGTCAGGATCATGCGGTCATCCTGGCGCGCGCGTACGAAGCACAGGCCGCGTTTGCCTTCCTTGAGACGGCAGTAACGCGGGCACAGGTCACACTGGATGCGGCCATCGTCGAGCATATGCCAGTAGCGTCCGGGGTAGGTGCTGCCGGTAATCGGTACAGGCTCGGTCATGTTGTCACCTCTACTGTTCTATAATTATATATGATGGTGGCGGGGAATGGTTTAAAGCGCACCATCGGGAGATTGTGATGACAACGATCAGGAATCCGGCCGTGGCCGGCATGTTCTACCCGGGTGAGGCAGGCGTTCTGCGCAGCGATGTCGACACGATGCTGGCGGATGCCGCAGTCGCGGAGAAGCCGCCCAAGGCAATGATCGTCCCGCACGCCGGTTATATCTACTCCGGTCCAGTAGCGGCAACGGCCTATGCGTCATTGCGTGCAGCACATGATTCCATTTCAACCGTGGTGCTGCTTGGTCCTTCCCACCGGGTTTATTTCCAGGGGCTGGCCGCGCCCGAAGCAGACCAGTTCGCGACGCCACTGGGAACCATCCCGGTCGACCAGCAGCGCATAGACAGGCTGCTGGCGGCATGCCCGTTCGTCACCCGGCATGCCGCGGCACACGCCCGGGAGCACAGCCTGGAGGTCCATCTGCCGTTCCTGCAGGCGCAACTCGACGCGTTCGCGCTGATCCCCCTGGTAGTGGGCGACGCCACGCCGGAGCAGGTCGAGCAGGCCATTGATTACCTGTGGGGTGACGCTGGCACACTGATAGTGATCAGTTCAGATCTGAGCCACTATCACGACTATGCCACTGCCCGCCGGCTCGATGCCGACACCGCAAAGACCATCGAAGCGCTGCAGCCGGAACGTTTGGATGGAAACAAGGCCTGCGGCTATCTGCCGGTGTCGGGCCTGCTGCTGACCGCCCGGCGGCGCGGCATACGCCCGGAGCGAGTCGATTTACGAAATTCCGGTGATACGGCGGGGCCACGCGACCAGGTCGTGGGCTATGGCGCGTGGGTGTTGCATGAAACGGCCTGATCCCGCCATGCCCCTGTCGGACAGCGACCGCGAGACGCTGACCGGGCTCGCCTACGCATCGATCCGCCATGGCCTCGAGCAGGGTGGGCCGTTAAAGTTTGAGGCAATAGCGGACACGCCGGCGAGTTTGCTTGAACAGGCTGCATGCTTTGTCACCTTGAACGAATCCGGCCAGTTGCGCGGTTGCATAGGCAGCCTGGAAGCCCGTCGACCGCTGGCGGTCGATGTATGCGAGAATGCCTACGCTGCAGCGTTCCGGGATCCGCGCTTTGCCGCCTTGACGGAGCCGGAACTGGACAAGCTGGACCTTTCCATCTCGGTACTGACGCCTGCCAGGGCGATGCAATTTGAATCAGAGCAGGACCTGATCAGGCAATTAAGGCCCGGCGTGGATGGATTAATATTGACGGATGCAGGCCGGCGGGGTACTTTCCTCCCTTCTGTATGGGAACAGCTCCCGGAAGCTACTGATTTTTTAAGGCATTTGAAGCTTAAGGCCGGGTTGCCAGCAGATCACTGGTCAGACGGCCTGCGGGTAGAACGGTATACGACGATATCCTGGTGAGCATCGCTGCACCCGGTATCTACAAACAGACGTGAAGTGAGGCTAAATGACAGCAAGCAAGGCATCCAGTCGCGTCATTCCCATTCGTGATTTTTCTTCCTGCTCATATTGTTCCGTCCGGCGCTTGTGCCTGCCGCATGGTGTTAACGATGATGATCTCCAGACCGTGGAGAAAATCGTCGAGCACCGCCCGCATTATGATAAAGGCGACCACATCTTTCATCAGTCGAGCAAATTCAGCTCCCTGTTCGCAATCAAATCCGGCTCGGTAAAAACCTTCGGGGTAACACGGGACGGCAAGGAGCAGATAACCGGTTTTCATTTTCCCGGCGAATTGCTGGGGCTGGACGCCATCTGCAACGAAGTCCATAACTGCAATGCCGTGGCCCTGGAACAAACCGTGGTCTGCGAAATATCCTACGACAACATCGAATCGATGGTGGGTGAAATTCCATCGCTGCATTCAGATTTCGCCCGCTTAATGAGCAAGGAACTGCGCCGCGACGACGAAATGCTGATGATCCTTGGCAACATGAGCGCTGAACAGCGTGTGTCCTGTTTCCTGTACAACCTTCACCGGCGGATGAAGCGTCAGGATGACGTGCAGGATGAAATTCATTTGCCGATGACGCGTGAAGAAATCGGCAATTACCTCGGCCTGTCACTGGAAACGGTCAGCCGTCGCCTGACAGGCCTGCAACAGGCGGACATCATCACGGTGCATAACCGTTCCATCAAGCTGCAGGACATCGAAAGGCTGCGTTCTCACTGCATGTAGCAGGACGCGGACAGCCCGGATTACCCATCGCATGGCACATGAACAGGACCAGTTCGAGGTTCCCCCCGCACCCAAGTACGATCGTGATGTCATCGAGGAATGGCTGAACCAGTTCCCCCAGCTGCGCGACCTTGACGACCCGGTATGGCAGGACGTCCTGGCGTCGGCGAGGCCGGTAGAAATTCCCGCGGGAACCACGGTTTTCAGGGATGGCGACGGCTGCCAGAACTACCTGTTTGTCATAGACGGTTCAGTCAGGGTCCAGAAAATTGCGGAAAATGGTCGTGAAATAGTGCTTTACCGAGTGAAATCCGGTGAAGCGTGCATCCTGACCACGTCCTGCCTGCTCAGCCACCAGCGCTATCCGGCGGAAGGCGTCACAGAAACAGATGTCCGTGCGATCAGTATTCCCGTGCCCCGGTTTGATTCCGGTATTGCCGGTTCAGAGGGCTTCAGGCATTTCGTTTTCTCCAGCTATGGCAAGCGCATCGGCGAATTGATCATGCTGGTCGAGGATGTTGCATTCGGCAAGATGGACATTCGGCTCAGCCAGTACCTGCTCGACCGGGCCGAGCATGATGAAGTAAACCGCACGCACCAGGAAATGGCGGCTGACCTGGGAACGGCCAGGGAGGTGGTCAGCCGCCAGTTGAAAGAATTTGAGCGACGCGGCTGGATCGGATTGTCGCGTGGAAAAATCAGTCTCGTCGACCGCCTTTCCATTGAAAGGCACGTTTCCGGACATTTGTGACGAAGTTACAGACAAGCCTCCTCCCGGTCATACACAATCGGGCCCAGCCTTGATCTGCTGCATGCAGGGACAGCAACCATTCACTAGATCCGGAGGATTTGTTCATGAACAAGAATGTTGGAAACATCGACAGAATTTTACGCATCGCAGTAGGCGCCGTGCTGATATCGCTGGTCTTCGTCGGCCCCCAGACGCCATGGGGCTGGATCGGCCTGGTACCCCTGGCCACAGCCCTGATTGGCTTTTGCCCTGCCTATACACTGCTTGGCCTGAACAGCGCCAAGAGCAAGGAGGCCTGAGCCATGACTATCGACAGAATCGTTTTTGCCGTTGCCGGCACGATGATACTGCTCAGCGTGTTACTGACTCATTACGTCAGCCCGGTCTGGATGTGGCTCAGCGTATTCGTGGGTGTGAACATGCTGCAGTCAGCTTTTACCGGATTTTGTCCGCTGGTCAATATCCTCAAAGCGCTTGGCTTGAAGGAGCGGCAGCCCGCCTAGCGACTGGCAGGCTAATCGGTTATAAAAAGGCGCTGCGCATGCAGCGCCTTTTTTGTGAACAGGAATAAATATATGAATAACGGGATGCAGCGATGAGCTGGTGGGGGAAGATAGCCGGCGGCGCCTTCGGCTTTATGCTGGGTGGGCCGCTCGGGGCCCTCATCGGTGCAACCATCGGCCACCAGTTCGATTCAGGCATAAAGACGCTGGACGCAGGCGGCTGGGAGCCGGGTGACCAGGAACGTGTACAGACTGCCTTTTTCACTGCGACCTTTTCTGTCATGGGCCACGTGGCCAAGGCTGACGGGCGTGTCAGCAAGGATGAGATAAAGGCTGCCGAGCAGGTCATGGAATCCATGAACCTGTCGGGTGATATGCGCAAGGCGGCGATTGAGCTGTTTAACAAGGGCAAGTACGACGGCTTCCCATTGGATGACGTGCTGCGCCAGTTCCGCCGTGAATGCCATCGCCGCCAGACCCTGATACGCCTGTTCATCGAGATACAGATGCAAGCTGCCTTCGCCGATGGATCACTGCATCCGAAAGAACGCGATCTGCTGCGTCATATCTGTATCAGTCTCGGTGTGCCGGAGCAGGAGTTCGAGGCACTGCTGGGCGCTGCCGGGGCGGAGCAACACCATGGCGGTGCCAGGGGCAGTGCCCGCATGTCACTGGAAGATGCCTACGCCATTCTTGAGGTATCACCCCAGGCCAGTGACCGCGAGATCAAGAAGGCCTATCGAGTGTTGATGTCGCGTCATCATCCGGACAAGCTGGTCGCCAAGGGGCTGCCGGAAGAGATGATGAAAATCGCCACCGAGAAGACCCAGGAAATCCGGGCAGCATACGAGTTAGTCAAGAAGAGCAGGGGCTAAACACGCCGGGCGGATCTTCGCCATCCCCGCAAGCTGCTGCGCGGATTAGTCGATATCGAGAACGAACTCGACCAGTACGAGTTTCGCAATAAAGCCGAGAAAGCCGAGTCCGAGCGCCAGGAACAGGGCGATGTACGCCCAGCGGCCACCCCCTGAATCCTTGCCCAGCTTCCAGATGATGGCCACCATCCAGAGCATGAATATCGTCAGGGTGATATTCAGGGCATAGTTTTCGAACTCGGCTACCGTCATGGCAGGTCGTTCATCCAGCTCAGGACGAGGCCTACCAGTGGCGTATCCATGTCGTTGAAGAAATGGTCCGCCTGGTCAACCTGGCGTTGCGATGAATTTGCGTTGCCTTGAGCGGTAATGACCTCCAGCCGTTGTGGCGCGGAGTTGATCACCGCCGCAAGGTCAGATTCGCCGTACAAATCGAAGACCGGAATAGTGATTTTTTTGAGTGAAGTGATCGAGTCCAGTTCAACCAGCGTTTCAGACGTGTTCATGCCGATGCCGACGAATCCAATGATGGCCGGATCCTGGCTGCCCGCCAGGTAACTGGCAGCCATGGCCGCGCCGAGACTGTGGCCGATGATGACAATGCGCGTGGCGCCCTGGCTTTTCAGGTATTCCAGGCCGGCATTGATGCGGCCCGGGACCTCCGCCATCAACGGTACATACTTTTCTTCAGCTGCGCCGTTTTCAAGGATGGGCATTTGCAGGGACAGCGTCGACCAGCCGCGTTCTGCCAGGCCTACTCGCAGAGGTTTTACGACCTGGTCCCAGTCGGGATGTACGCCAATCCCGTGCATAACGATGGCCGCGTTGGCCGTGCCGCCGTCCGCTGCGCCGGTATATATAGCGAGAAAATCCTGTTTGTCGGCATTGAGTGTGACGGGTTCTCCATCAAACAGCGCGTCGATAATCTGGTCAGCCCAGCGTTTTTCCTTCTCGATGTCAGAGGCTTGTGATAACGGTGAGGCAAGCATGATCATGCAGACGGCGAAACCTGCAGCAAGATGTCTGGTATTCATGTCATTATTTCCTGGCGGGGTTATCGGGTTTGTTTCGCGCTATAATCCGCTTAAATCTAGTCTATCCAACCCCCTGCGGCAAACCTCTTTCACATGTCATATCCCGACAACAACACTGAAGACTACAGCAGTACTATTTCGCAGGCTGAGCTCAATCGTATCGAGAAGCTTGCCGCAGAGGTGACCTGCCCGCTGCCACTGGATGCCACCCAACGCGATGTATTGTTCCAGCGTGCTGCTGCGTTGCTGGCAGAGAAAAATGCCGTGCTGGTTGCCCATTACTATGTGGATGACGATTTGCAGGCGCTGGCACTGGAAACGGGCGGCCATGTTGCCGATTCGCTGGAAATGGCGCGGTTCGGTCATGCCAGCGATGCCGATTTGCTGGTCGTGGCAGGCGTGCGTTTCATGGGTGAAACGGCCAAGATTCTGAATCCGGAAAAACGCGTGCTGATGGTTGAGGACGATGCGACCTGTTCGCTCGACCTGTCCTGTCCGATAGACCGTTTCAGCCAATTCTGCGATGCCCATCCGGATCGCAAGGTCGTCGTCTATGCCAACACCAGCGCCGAGGTGAAAGCGCGCTCGGACTGGGTTGTTACCTCGGGCATTGCCCTGGATATCGTCAGTCACCTGACTGCCCGGGGTGAAAAACTGATCTGGGCGCCGGACCGGCATCTCGGCGACTACATCCGGGAGCAGACCGGTGCCGACATGCTGCTGTGGGGCGGCATCTGTGTCGTGCATGACGAATACCGCAGCCATGAACTGCAGGAAATGAAGCAGCGCTATCCGGATGCGAAAGTACTGGTGCATCCCGAGTCGCCACGTGATGTCATCAAGCTCGCCGATGTTGTCGGTTCAACGACCGCGTTGATCAATGCGGTCAAAACCCTGGAGGCCAGGCGTTTCATCGTGGCGACCGACCGGGGAATTTTCTTCAAGATGCGTGAAGCGGCCGGGTCCGGCAAGGAACTGCTCGAGGCCCCGACCAAGGGTGTCGGCGCTACCTGTACTTCTTGCGGTCACTGTCCCTGGATGGCCATGAACAGCCTGGAACGCCTGGTAGACGTGCTCGAGCATGGCGGCAGAGAGGTTGTAATTGACGGTCCAGTCCGCGAAAAGGCGGTCATCCCTATTCAGCGCATGCTCGACTTCGCCGCAGCCAGGGATGCCCGGCTGCGGGGCGGGAACCTTGCCTGAAGCGCATCTGGTATACTTTTCATCCAGCGTCACAAGGAAAAAGAATGGCTGAAGAAACTGTAACGATTATCGACAACACGACCGGCAAACGTGTTGACTTGCCCATCCTCCGCGGAACACATGGCCCGGCTGTATTCGATGTCCGCAAGATGTATGCCGAACTAGGCATGTTTACCTACGATCCCGGCTTTGTGTCGACGGCAACCTGCAGCAGCTACATCACCTATATCGATGGCGATACGGGGATCCTGATGTACCGTGGCTACCCGATCGAGCAACTTGCTGCGAAGAGCAACTACCTGGAAGTCTGTTATCTGCTGCTGAACGGTGAACTTCCCTCCACAACGCAGCTGCAGACCTTCGAGCGCAACATCGGCGACCACACCATGGTACATGAAGGCATGCGCAGCTTTTACCGTGGTTTCTGGCATGATGCCCATCCGATGGCGTTCCTGGTCGGCGCCGTAGGCGCCATGTCGGCCTTCTACCATGATTCGACAGATGTCTCGAGTCCGCGTCATCGTGAGATCTCCGCTCATCGCCTGATAGCCAAGATGCCAACGCTGGCTGCAGACAGCTACAAGTACTCTATGGGACAGCCGTTCAACTATCCGACCAATTCCCTCAACTATTCGGAAAACTTTCTCTACATGATGTTTGCGGTGCCGACAGCGCCGTACGAAATCAATCCGATCCATGCCAAGGCGCTCAATCTGATACTTATCCTGCACGCAGATCACGAGCAGAATGCGAGCACATCCTCGGTGCGCCTGGCCAGTTCTTCGCTGGCCAATCCGTTTGCCAGCATCTGTGCAGGTATAGCATCGCTGTGGGGGCCTGCCCATGGTGGTGCCAACGAGGCTGTCATTCGCACCCTGAATGAAATCGAGGACCCTAAAAACATCCCGAAATTCATCAAGCGGGCCAAGGACAAGAACGATCCCTATCGCCTGATGGGTTTCGGCCACCGGATATACAAGAACTTCGATCCCCGCGCGACACTGATCCGAGATGCCTGTCATGAACTGCTCGATGACATGGGGGTATCAGACGATCCGCTGTTCGACACTGCCCTGGAACTGGAACGCATCGCACTGGAGGATGATTATTTCAGTGAACGGAAGCTGTACCCGAATGTAGACTTCTATTCCGGTATCATCATGCGTGCCATGGGCATACCGGTAAACATGTTCACCGTTATTTTCGCCATGGCGCGGACGGTTGGCTGGATTGCCCAGTGGATGGAAATGATGGACGACCCGGAACAGCGTATCGGGCGGCCGCGCCAGCTATACGTGGGGCATGAGAAACGCGACTATATACCGATTGATAAGCGCCCCTAGCCGGCATACTCCTGCGCCAACGGGCCGCTAGCATCAGCCCTGAATCCCTGCGCTGAGCGTCCGGTCGAAGCGCCTGCGCAGGAAGATTCCAATAGTAAAAAAAAGGGTATAGTATTGTTGTTGCACAAAGCAACAACAGCACTTCCCAAGTACTATTCGGGCGTCTGTTTTTCCATACACACCGCCTGAATAAATAAACATAAAAGCAGGAGGTAAGTATGGATATTCAACTAGCAGACGTAACCATTCATATTGACGAGAACCTTAGCAGCGAGCAGCGGGGCACCGTGGAGGATAGCCTGCGTGCGCTGGAAGGTGTCGTTAGCGTTCACAACGCTGACAACACACCTCACCTGGCGCTAGTCGAGTACAACCCGGATGTCACATCATCACATGACATACTTGAACGGGTAACCGGTCAGGGCGTGCATGCGGAGTTGATCGGCATCTGACAGTAACCGGCAGGAGGTAGCACGATGACTACTGAATCGAATCCGCTACAACAGAGTGAACTGCTCGCCGGCAGCAGCGAGGCACTGAATGCCTGGTTTGACCAGCGCTTCGCTGAAAAGCTGGCTGAGCATGATCGCAGCCGGACACCCGAGCTTTCAATCATGGTCACCAAGGGTACTCTGGACTGGGCGTACCCGACCTTCATCATTGCATCGACTGCCGCAGCGCTGGGCTGGAAGGTAACCCTGTTTTTTACCTTTTACGGCCTGAACCTGCTGCAGAAAGATCTTGATCTCAAAATAAGCCCTTTGGGTAATCCGGCCATGCCGATGAAGATGCCTTTCGGGCCGCAATGGTTCAAAGATATCAACTGGAACATTCCCAATCTCGTGATGGCGGGTGTACCCGGTTTCGAAAGCGTGGCCACGGGACTGATGAAGCAGACCATCAAGAACAACGGCGTTGCGGGAATTCCAGAACTGCGGGACATCTGTGTTGAATCAGATGTCAACATCATTGCCTGCCAGATGACTGTTGATCTGTTCGGCATGACGAAAG
>JARFQC010000180.1 GCA_029287965.1 Arenicellales bacterium | reverse complement strand
GAGAAGGAGGCCCGTGAAGAGGCGGGTGTTACCGGTCATGTACAGACCGAGGCACTGGGTCACTACCGCTATCCCAAGTGGGGTGCAGAATGCAGTGTGGCGGTCTATGCGATGCAGGTAAGCGGTGAGATTCCCGAAGACAAGCGCGAGGAGCAGCATCGGGAAAGGCAGTGGGCAACGCCCGAGGAAGCCATGCAGAAACTGCATCAGCCGTCACTGGCAGAGATGATACCCGTGTTGACCGATCGACTGGAGAATGGGCCATCGTGAGCCAGCAGACGCCGCGTACCATCGCCGCATTGATCAGGCATGCCGATTATCAACAGCGTCCGGATACGCCCAGCGCTCACCAGCCCTATGCGCTGACCAACGCAGGGGAAGAACAGGCGGCCCATGCCGCTGCTATCGTCTCGGCACTCGCCGTTGACGAGCAATGGGCCATCGTTGCGGTCATCGATAGCTCACATATGCTGCGTGCCTGGCAGACGGCACGCATCATGGCTTCACAACTGGACGGGGTGCAACAGGTCGAGTGCTTCGATGCCCTGGCCGAGCGCAGCGTAGGGGCCGTGGCCAATCTGACCGTGGCCGAGATCGCCGCACAGGTTGCCGATGATCCGCGCTATGCAAACCTGTCGGATAACTGGAAATCCGATAGTGAATTCCGTCTGCCATTCCAGGGTGCAGAATCGCTGCTGCAGGCCGGTACGCGAGTTGCGGGTCACCTGCGAAAGAGGATGCAGGAGCTGGCGGACACCGTGACACATGACACGCTAAAGCTGTTTGTTGCCCATGGCGCCTCGATCCGCCATGCCGCGCTCGAGCTCGGTGTGCTGAGTCGCGACCAGGTTGCGGCGTTGAGCATGTTCCACGCGCAGCCGATATACGTGGAATATCTTGATGGGAGCTGGATACACATCGGCGGTGAGTGGAAAGTGAGGCGAACGGCGGACACAGGCCTGGACTGATGTCGGTGCTGCAATACTGATATGGACATGAAACTGTCGGAAAAACGCGTGCAGCTGCCAAGCGGTCACCAGTCCTGGCTCGAAGGGGGCAAGCAGAGTATCAGCGCCGATATCGGCGCCGGCGAGGCACGCGAAACACTGCAACGGACACTGGCGGAAGAGGCGATCGTATGGCCGCGTCGCAAGACGATATTCATCACCGATCCGCACGCTGACCCGCATGCCTTCGTCGACTCGCTGGTGGCATCAGGCACCGTGAAGATAACGGGTGACCGGGTGACCGACTTCAAGCTGACAGGCAGCGGTCGCAATGCCCTGTTCGTCATCGGTGGCGACTGCATCGACAAGGGCCCGAGCAACCTGGGCCTGCTGCGCGCCGTCAAGCACCTGCTCGACCTGGATGCCAGGGTGCGGCTGCTGGCCGGCAACCATGATATCCGCCTGCTGCTGGGTATGAGAATGGTGGGACGCACCGATGACCCGCGCAGCGGTCACTTTTTTGTCCGCCTGGGCCACAAGGTAATGCCGTTGCTGGTCGAACTGCGTGATGAATATTTAACCGGCAAGCATGCCTATGCAGACATACCCGGAGAAAAGGCATGCCGGCGACGCCTGTTTCCGTCTGACGAGTGGCTCGAACACTTCCCGAAATTTTCCCGTGGGGTGACGTCCGAAAGAGCTATCGAGCGTGAGATCAAGCGCCTGAAGAAGCGCATGAAGCGTTTCGAGGAAGCACGTCTGGCGCACGGTCTGACCATGCGGGATATCTATGCCGCTTCACTGGTGTGGAAGGAGCTGTTTCTTGATCCGCAAGGCGAGTTCTTCTGGTTCTACGACAGCATGCGCCTTGCCCATCGCTCAGGCTCCTTCCTGTATATCCATGCCGGACTGAACGACCAGCTGGCTGGCCTGGTAGGACATAAAAGTGCAAAACGTCTCAATGCCCAGTTCAGAAAACAGCTGTCGCATGCACCCTTCAACTTCTACTTCGGGCCACTGGCGGGCGGATTCCGTACCAAGTACCGTGAACACGACTGGGCGTTGACGAAGAAAGGCGTAAGCCGACTCACCGAACGGGGAGTGCGGGTCATCGTCCATGGTCATCTCAACCACTATCATGGTCAGCGTATCTACCTGCGTGACGGCATCATCAACATTCAATGCGACAGCTCCATGGATCGCGGGACACGCAGACTGGAAGGGCTGAAAGGCAACGGTGCATCAGTGACCGTCATCCAGCCGCGCGGACGTATCCTTGGTATCAGCAACGACTATCCCTACATCAAACGACTTGAGCTGCCGGAAAAGCGGTAAGCGAGGACAGAGTATGAAACAGAGCAACAGCAACTTCCGCCACGAATCCATCCAGGACCCGGAGACGATCCAGGCCCTGCTCAAGGCGGTTGCGAAAGGCATCGGCAAGGGCAAGGTCAAGTTCAGCGATGAACGCGGTGAGATCGTCATGCACCCGGAGGGGCTGCTGAACCTGAAGATCACCGGTTCCCGCGATGACCGGCGTCACCGTATCAATATCCGCATCACCTGGCAGGATGATGATGAGAGCGGCTTGTCGGAGAACTTGTCGATTACCAGCAAGTAACCCGGGCCCGACGCATAATTGGGCAAGCCTGTCATTGCTGCAATCAATAAGCCTGGGACAATGGCGAAAAATCCTCGTCCAGGCAGGGCGGAGGCCAGGGATGCCCCCAATCCCAATCTTGCTGGGACTGACTGCGTTTTTGTCGCCCGAGGAGTCCGCGGCTCAATAGTTCGCAGGATTGAGCGGTTTAAGATATGTATCAGAATGGTGCGTTTGTTTTAAAATATGAGAATAAATTGTGCGCTTCAATGCCGGTGTTAATGCTGGAATCCAGCTAACAAGTTGTAATCTATGTTTTAAGCCTGCTGGCACGCATCATGCATCAATGTAGGAAGATGCTGGTTTAACCTGGGGTAAAAAAACTGATTTCATCAATCTGCAATGATGTTGAACGGATAATGCAAATTCATTCAGAATAGAGTTCAATAAGCTGGATATACAGTTAGGGAAGCTCTGATTAATTCACGTGGGATGGGGGTTCGGGGGAAGGGTGCTGATGAGGCAACCAGTAAGCCTTTGATATAACATACCCTTCCCCCGTTAAAAAGCTTGCTGGGAGCTTTGATTTTTTCGCTTTACGAAACAATCAGAGCTCCCTTAGGTGTTTT
>JARFQC010000084.1 GCA_029287965.1 Arenicellales bacterium | reverse complement strand
CTGCTGGATGATCCCAGTACAACGGATGTCCTGCGTGCCCTGACTTGCAATATAGAGAGCCTCCGCACGGACCTGGTTGAGTTCATCGATGAGAGCCTGCCGGTGCTGGCACCCGACAGCAGCCAGGAAACCCAGCCCACGCTCGCTTTCCAGCGCGTGATCCAGCGCGCCATTCTGCATGTACAGGGGTCCGGTAAAAAAGAGGTCAGCGGGGCCAATGTACTGGTGGCAATCTACTCGGAAGCCGAGTCCTTCGCCGTCTATTTTCTCACCAGGCAGGATATATCGCGCCTCGACGTGGTCAGCTACATATCCCACGGCATCTCACCGAACGACGAACACGATATAGAGCTGCCGCCACCCGGCGAGCAGGAAGTGGAAGAAGAGGCCGAGAGCAAGGCCGGCGCCCTGCAGACGTATACCGTAAACCTCAACCAGGAGGCAGCAGACGGCAATATCGACCCGTTGATCGGACGTGAGCTCGAAATAGAGCGGACATTGCAGATACTTTGCCGCCGCAACAAGAACAACCCGTTGTATGTCGGAGAAGCCGGTGTCGGTAAAACCGCCCTGGCAGAAGGGCTTGCGAGTCGTATCGTCGACGGCAAGGTGCCGGAAATACTGGCGGAAAATACGATTTACTCGCTCGACCTTGGCGCCTTGCTGGCCGGTACGAAGTATCGCGGTGATTTCGAAAAGCGTTTCAAGGCCGTTCTCAGCGAACTCAAGCAGCAGGAAGGCAAGGCCATCCTGTTTATCGACGAAATACACACCATCATTGGTGCCGGCGCCGCCTCCGGCGGGGCACTGGACGCCTCCAACCTGCTCAAGCCGGTGCTTGGTACGGGCAAGATACGCTTCATCGGTTCAACGACATACCAGGAGTATCGCGGCATATTTGAAAAAGACCGGGCCCTGTCGCGCCGCTTCCAGAAGATCGATGTCCCCGAGCCGACCATCGACGAGACCATCAAGATTTTGAACGGGCTGAGGCCAAAATACGAAGAGCATCACCAGGTTGTATATACCCGGCCGGCAATACGCGGGGCGGTCGAACTGTCTGACCGCTACCTGACTGACCGGCACCTGCCGGACAAGGCCATCGACGTACTCGACGAGGCCGGTGCACGTGTGCATCTCATGCCCGCGGACAAGCGAAAGGAAAAGGTCGGCCTCAGTGCCGTGGAGAGCGTCATTGCCAAAATGGCACGCATTCCTCCGAAACGTGTTTCCACGTCGGATAAACGTACCCTGCAAAATCTCGATGCTGACCTGAAGCGCGTGATATTCGGCCAGGATGAGGCCATCGAGGCATTGTCCAGTGCGATCAAGATGTCCCGCTCAGGGCTGGGTCCGCAGGACAAACCGGTAGCCAACTTCCTCTTCGCCGGACCTACCGGTGTCGGCAAGACCGAGGTGACACGCCAGTTGTCGCATATCATGGGCATTGAGCTGGTGCGCTTCGACATGTCCGAATACATGGAAAGGCACACGGTATCCCGCCTGATCGGGTCACCGCCCGGCTATGTTGGCTACGAAGAGGGCGGCCTGCTGACAGAGGCCATCAACAAGACGCCGCATGCCGTGCTGCTGCTCGACGAGATCGAAAAGGCGCACCCGGATGTCTACAACCTGCTGCTGCAGATCATGGATCACGGCACCTTGACGGACAACAACGGGCGCAAGGCGGATTTCCGCAATGTCGTGTTGATCATGACGACCAATGCCGGCGCAGGCGAGATGGCGCGCAGCTCCATGGGCTTCACCGAACAGGACCATTCACTTGATGGCAGCGAGGCCATCCGCAAGCTGTTTACACCGGAATTCCGCAATCGCCTCGATGCGATCGTCAACTTCAAGCCACTCGATCAAACCACGATTTCTCATATCGTCGACAAGTTCATCCTGGAGCTGGAATCGCAGCTTGCCGATAAGGGCGTGACGATATCGGTAGACGAGTCTGCCCGCGCATGGCTGGCGGAGCATGGCTACGACGCTACCATGGGTGCCCGCCCAATGGCCCGGGTTCTCCAGGACAAGATCAAGAAACCACTTGCCGACGTCATCCTGTTCGGTGAGCTGAACAAGGGCGGCGTGGTCGAGGTGACTGAAACTGATGGAGAACTGACGCTCCAGGTAAAGGGTACCGAGTCGGCTTCTGTCGAGACGGGTGAAAAGGAATAACAAATCGCGGCGAGGCCGCCGCTCCTACAGGGACACATACATGCCCGGCTAGACGTCTTAGCACGAACAGAGACAGAGTCCATTCTGGGTCCGGATAACAACGCAAAACCATCGCGGCCGACGACCGCTCCTACGCAGTATCAGGCAACTAGTCGATTACTTGTAGGAGCGGCGGCCTCGGTAACTGCTCCATGCGTTACTCTACCTCCTGCATCCATGCAGTCGTCGCCGCGAAACAATTTCATTACAAACCCTCGATCTTCTCCAGTTCAAATACCATCGTGTTGTTCGGCCGAACGTTCTCCAGCCTGACGGCGAGGTAGCTGCGGTTTAAGTCCAGCCACATTCTGAATTTCTTTTCGGGTTCGGTTTCCTTCTGGCGTTCGACCAGCAGGGTTTTCGCCTTGCCAAGTGGGGTTTCGATTTCCTGTTCACCGATGACGGTGTATTTGAACGTGGTCATGCGCTTGCCGTCGACAATCGATATATCGCCCTGTTTTTCGCCCAGTGGCGGGTTAATCATCCAGAACAGCGGGAACGTGGCCGCATCCTGGATGCCGCGAACGAGTTTGTAGCTGCGGTCGTTATTGAGCTTGACGACTTTTTTCTTCCAGTCGAATTTCGCAAGCCGGGTTTTGTCCGGCTTGTCGGCGGGGCCAAGCCGATATGATTGCGGGTAGATAAAGTCACCGTCTACCTTGAAGTGGCTTTCCTCGTCGTAGGTGTCACGCAGCAAGAGCGCTGCAAGCCCGCTCGCCTTGATCTTGGCCGTCATGACGTATCCGTTGTCATCCTGTTTGCGCAGTTTCTTTTCCAGTGTACCGATGGTCATGCCACCCCATGTGGCCTTGTAGATTAGGTCCATACTGTCGGGGAGGCCGGCAAGCACGGGATGGCTGAACAGGCCGCTGATGAGTGCAGCCAGCAGGAAAGTGGTCAGCCTGAATGACGTAAATGCGGAATTTCTCAATCGACTGATAATCTCAGTGTTCAT
>JARFQC010000127.1 GCA_029287965.1 Arenicellales bacterium | reverse complement strand
GATAACGGCTGTCACGCCGCCGGACTGGGCATAAAAGGCATTTTTAGGCATCGAATGATCCTCGTTGTTGCGAGCGCCCCATGACCGGCAGGCCTCGGGACAGGGTTGGTTTTAAAGTGTGATTCGTTTCAGATATTGACGGCGCACTGCGCTTCTTGTTCGGCATTTCCGCTTAGCTGCGCCAGAACACGACCGGTTCCCCGGTAGTCCTCGCGCCGAGCGCTGTCACAATGACATTCGGCTCAGACTCGGTAAAATCGGGATTTTTTTGCTCATCATCGACCTCGGACCCGCGATTCTGCCGATTTACGCCTGATCTAGCAACCGTACGGCAATTAAATGGAGCGGGTGATATGCACCAGACAGTTACAGGACACTCATGCGACTGAACCTGCTCGGACTACCCGGAACCGGAATTGCCAGGCTTGCCCGTGAGCTGTCGCAATCGGCCGGGTTGATGCTGCTGAATGTTGATCAACAGGCTGCCGATGATGCGATAAGCGGCGAGGCGCCGCTGGCGACCATTACCCGGGAGCTCGCAGATACAGCCGCCCGGGACGGCTTTGTGCTGCAGGGCTTCCCGCAGTCCCTGCCCCAGGCGCAGACACTCGACAGGGCGCTGGCCATGATCGGTCAGCCCTTCCACCTGGCCGTGATCGTGCGCCTTGAAACCGGCATATTACGGCGACGTGTACGTAGCAGCCGGCAATGCAGCCAGTGCGGCGAACTCAGCACTGCCTATACGGATGGCGCCCCTGGCAAGCCAGCGTGCCTTGATTGCGGAGCCGAACTGCCTGAAGGGTCGCAGGATGACGGCCCGGACGACGAGGACCTGCTGGCCGCTGCAGAAAGACACTTATCCCGCCTGGCAAAATACTACCGGACGCAGAACAGGTTGCTCAACGTTGACATCACCGGCGAGCATCAGGCGGACCTGGATTGCATCAAAAACGCACTGCAGACGCGTATGCGCCATCATCAGATATAATGTGCAGTTAATTACCACGTGGACACCTATGTAATGGAAACCAGCAAGTCTCGCTATCCGTCGACACGCATGCGCCGCATGCGCCGCAATGAATTCAGCCGCCGCCTGATGCAGGAGAATGTGCTGACACCGGCTGACCTGATACAGCCGGTCTTCGTTATCGAAGGTGACGACTGCAGCGAAGCCGTCGAATCCATGCCCGGCGTTGAGCGACAGAGCATCGACAGGCTGGTGCAGACTGGCCATCGGCTCGTAGATCTCGGCATTCCGGCCATTGCCCTGTTTCCCGTGGTCGGTGAGGAGCGCAAATCCGATCTTGCCGAGGAAGCCTTCAATCCGGACGGCCTGGCCCAGCGCGCCGTTCGCGCATTGAAACAGGCACTTCCCGGGCTGGGCGTCATTACCGATGTCGCCCTCGACCCCTTTACCAGTCACGGCCAGGACGGCTTGATCGACGCCAGCGGTTACGTGATGAATGACGAGACGGTAGACGTACTGGTCAGGCAGGCCCTGTCGCATGCCGAGGCCGGTGCCGACATCGTGGCCCCGTCCGACATGATGGACGGCCGTATCGGTGCCATTCGCGAAGCGCTGGAAGACAATAACCACCGCAACACCGCGATTCTGGCTTACGCCGCCAAGTATGCATCCTCGTTTTACGGCCCGTTCAGGGATGCCGTCGGCTCTGCCGGCAACCTCGCCGGCGGCAACAAGTACAGCTACCAGATGGACCCTGCCAACAGCGACGAGGCCCTGCGCGAAGTGGCACTGGACATTGAGGAAGGCGCTGACATGGTCATGGTCAAGCCCGGCATGCCCTACCTGGACATCGTCAGACGCGTCAAGGATCAGTTTGGTGTCCCGACCTACGCCTACCAGGTCAGCGGCGAATACGCGATGCTCAAGGCAGCTGCCCGGAACGGCTGGCTGGACGAAAAATCCGTCGTGCTGGAATCACTGCTGTCCTTCAAGCGCGCAGGAGCGGATGGAATCCTGACGTATTTCGCGGAATCGGTCGGCGAATGGCTGCTGAATAAATAAAAAGCACCATGCTTATCGTGTAATCGGCTGATAAAATAGCGCTTATACTCCGCGCTCCCGTGAATCCATAGAGAACTTTCATGAGCAACACCCCGAAACCGACCAATATCAAGCTACACCAGAAATCCCGCGTTCTGGAAATTTCGTTCGATGACGACAATACGTTCGAACTGAGTACAGAATTCCTGCGTGTCTATTCACCCTCTGCTGAAGTCCGCGGCCATGGGCCCGGCCAGGAAGTCCTTCAATTCGGCAAGGAAGACGTCAACATCACCAACATCGAACCGATCGGAACTTACGCTGTCTGCCTGCATTTCGATGACAACCACGATACAGGTATCTACTCGTGGGAATGGCTGCACTATCTCGGCAGCAACCAGGACGACCTGTGGGCCGAGTACATCCAGAGACTCGAAGAAGCCGGCAAGAAGCGCTCGCCCGATGCCTGACTGATATGACCTCCAGCGACAACAAGCAGCACGGAAGCACTACGCATTTCGGCTATACCGACGTTCCTGTGGAAGAAAAAGCCGGGATGGTCGCTGACGTCTTTCATTCCGTTGCCGGCAAGTACGACATTATGAACGACGCCATGTCCCTTGGCATCCACCGTTTATGGAAACAGTTCGCCATTTCCCAAACCGGTGCACGGCCCGGGCAGACGGTACTCGATATCGCCTGCGGGACCGGTGACCTGACTCGAAAACTGTCGCGCCAGGTGGGCGCCAAAGGCCTGGTCATTGCATCAGACATCAATGCCTCCATGCTCAGTGCAGGCCGCGACCGACTGATCGACGAAGGGCTGACCGGCAATATCGAATACGTTCAGGCCGACGCGGAAAAACTGCCTTTTTCAGACAACAGCGTAGACCGCATCACGATTGCTTTCGGCCTGCGCAACGTTACCGATCAGCATGCCGCACTGGCATCCATGTACAGATGCCTGCGGCCGGGCGGACGGCTGCTGATACTGGAATTCTCAAAACCGGTACTACCGGCAATGAGCAAGGTATACGATGTCTATTCCTTTAACATTCTCCCGAAGCTGGGCCGTCTTATCGCCAACGATGAAGACTCGTACCGCTACCTGGCAGAATCCATCCGCAAGCACCCGGACCAGGAAACCCTGGCCGGCATGATGCGCGATGCAGGCTTCGATAAACCGCATTACCACAACCTGACCGGCGGCATCGTCGCACTCCACAAGGGCTACAAGGTCTGATGAACGCCGTTTCCACATTGGCCCCGATCATCTCAGAACTCGGCAGTCGCCTGATGGCGACCGACCCGACCACGCTGGAGCGGCTGGGTGAACTTGATGGCAAAGTCATCGCGCTGGATTTCGAAGGTACGGGCATGTCCGTCTACCTGCTGCCCTCGGCCGGCGGCATACACCTGCGCGAGACATGGGATGGCGAAGTAGACGTGCACATGATCGGCAAACCGACGGAACTGATCAAGATGGGCATGGCCGGCAAGACGCCGGTGACGCCCGGCCGTATCAACATGAAGATCGAAGGTGACCTGCACGTCGGTCAGCAGTTCAAAAAAATCCTCGATGACATGCAGATCGACTGGGAAGAACTGCTCGCGCAACACATCGGCGACACCGCCGCATACCATGCCGGGCAAGCTGCCCGGGAGATCGGGTCACGACTGCGCAGCGCATTGAAGACAGCCGCAGAAGGCAGCAGTGAATATCTGCGCTTCGAAACCGGCGTCCTGCCGGTGGACTGGCGAGTCCGGGAGTTCCTCGATGACGTCGACCGGCTGCGGCAGGATGTCGACCGCCTGGAGATGAGAATCAATCGTCTGCGGAATGCTGTCTGAATGGCCGGTAGAATCAGCAAGGCGCGCCACATGCTTCGCATCGTACGCGTTCTTGCCCACCACAATCTCGACGAATACCTGCAGGATATCCCTCCGTTAAAGCCCTGGTTGTTTCTGTTCCATATCTTTCCCCGGCGCAAGGACAACTCAAGTCGCGGCCAGCGGCTGCGTGAAGCACTGCAGGAACTCGGGCCGATTTTCGTCAAGCTCGGCCAGATGCTGTCCACCCGGCCCGACCTCATCCCCGATGACATCGCGCTGGAACTGAGCAAGCTGCAGGACCGTGTACCGCCCTTCCCGGGAGAAGTCGCCGAAAAAATCCTGCAGCAGGCCTACGATGAACCGGTCAGCGAGCACCTGGTCGATTTCAATCCTGTCGCACTGGCATCCGCTTCCGTCGCACAGGTGCATGATGCGAAGCTTTTGGACGGTACCGAGGTGATCGTCAAAATACTCCGTCCCGGCCTGGAACCTCTCATCGACCAGGACATCCAGCTGCTCTACTCACTGGCACGCATGGCCGAACGCTACTCTGCCGATGCCCGTCGCCTGCGGCCGGTGGAAATTATCGATGAGTACAACAAGACCATCCACGACGAACTCGACCTGATGCGCGAAGGCGCCAATGCCAGCCAGTTGCGGCACAACTTCTCCGATTCGAACCTGCTCTACGTACCGGAAGTCTATTTCGACCACACGCGCACCAACGTCATGGTCATGGAAAAGATTCACGGCACGACCGTCACCAAGGTCGATGAACTCGTTGCCCAGGGCATCGACCTGAAGCAGCTGTCGAATCACGGTGTGGAAATCTTCTACACCCAGGTATTCCGCGACGGCTTTTTCCATGCCGACATGCATCCCGGCAATATCTTTGTTCTCGAAGACGGGCGCTACGCAGCGATCGATTTCGGCATCATGGGCACCATCAACGATATCGACAAGCACTTCCTGGCAGAAAACTTCCTGGCCTTCTTCCAGCGTGACTACCGGCGCATCGCACAGGCACATATCGATGCGGGCTGGGTGCCTGATTACACACGTGTCGACGAACTGGAATCCGCGGTGCGTTCCGTTTGCGAACCGATCTTCGCGCGGCCACTGTCAGACATCTCCTTCGGCCGGGTGCTGGTCAGGCTGTTCCGTGTTGCGCGCCGTTTTGAAATGGAAGTCCAGCCGCAGCTGGTCCTGCTGCAGAAAACCCTGCTGTACATAGAGGGCCTGGGCAGGCAGCTTTATCCCGAGCTTGACCTGTGGGAGACCGCAAAACCCTACCTGGAAAAATGGGCGCGCAAGGAATACGGACCAGAAGCCTTTATCGATGAAGTGAAGCGCCAGGCACCTATGTGGTGGAAGATGGCGCCGCAGATGCCGATGCTCCTGCACAACATGCTGGAACAGGCGAGTAAAGGTGAAACCGGATCGGGAAG
>JARFQC010000121.1 GCA_029287965.1 Arenicellales bacterium | reverse complement strand
CAGGGAGTCTGCAGACAGAGACCAGACTGTATGGCGGAGAGGGAGGGATTCGAACCCTCGATAGGGGTTAAGCCTATACTCCCTTAGCAGGGGAGCGCCTTCAGCCGCTCGGCCACCTCTCCGAAAAATGTTGCCGGATTCTAGCAGAGTCCGGGTGGTGCTGTTAACTCGACTCTTCTTCTATATCGTCGTGGCGGATCCGTTCGTAGATTTCCTCACGATGAACAGGCACGTCCTTGGGGGCGTTGATGCCAAGCCGGATCTGGTTGCCCTTGATGCCGAGCACGGTGACCTGGATGTCGTCGCCGATGTTGAGAGTCTCACCGATACGCCTGGTTAGAATCAGCACCTTATTTCTCCTGTAGAGTGGTTATATCGCTATGACCGGCATCATATACCCTTGTTATGCCTTGTCCAGTTCAAATGCCTTGTGCAGCGCCCGTACGGCCAGTTCCGTGTACTTATCGTCTATCACTACGGATATCTTGATTTCCGAGGTGGAAATCATCTGGATATTGATGCCTTCCTCGGCGAGTGCGCCGAACATGGTATCCGCAACACCGGTGTGCGAGCGCATGCCTACACCGCAGACGGAAACCTTGGCGATTGCATCGTCACCACGGACGCCGCGTGCGCCCAGTTCATTCGAAACACGCTCAAGTGTGCGCCTGGCTGCCTCGAAGTCTGTGCGCGGCACGGTGAACGTAAAATCCGTTGTATCATCTTCGCCGACGTTCTGGATGATCATGTCGATGTTGATGTTTTGCGCCGAAATTCCGCCGAGTATCTGGTGGGCCACACCCGGATGGTCGGGCACACCGGTTATCGTAAGCTTCGCTTCGTCGGTATTGTGAGCGATACCGGATATGACAGCACTTTCCATTTGCGCATCTTCCTCGTAACTGATTAATGTGCCAGGACCTTCCTCGAAAGAGCTTAGCACCCGTAATGGTACGCGGTATTTACCTGCGAATTCCACGGAACGTATCTGCAGAACCTTGGTGCCCAGGCTGGAGAGTTCGAGCATTTCCTCGAAGGTGATTTTATCCAGCCTGCGTGCATCTGGCACGATCCGCGGGTCGGCCGTGTATACCCCGTCTACGTCAGTATAAATGCGGCACTCGCCGGCCTTTAGTGCCGCGGCAAGTGCAACGGCCGTAGTATCGGAGCCGCCCCTGCCCAGCGTGGTGATATTGCCTTCTTCATCGGTCCCCTGGAAGCCGGCTACAACAATGATGTTGCCGTCGTTGAGGTCCTTCATCATGCGGCTGTTATCAATGCTGCGGATACGCGCCCGCCCATGAGCCGTGTCGGTAAGGATCATGGCCTGGCCACCGGTATAGGATTTGGCCTTTTGCCCGATCTTGTGCAGCGCCATGCACAGCAGGGCTATCGTGACCTGCTCTCCGGTCGAGACCAGGACGTCATTTTCCCGTGCCGAGGCTTCGGGGTCGATCTCGTTTGCCAGGCCAAGCAAGCGGTTGGTTTCTCCGCTCATGGCGGACACGACGACGACCATCTGGTCTCCCGCTTCATGAGAACGGGCTACTTTATCGGCCACGGCGGTGATCCGCTCAATGGAGCCGACTGATGTGCCGCCGTATTTTTCTACAATTATTGCCATGGGTTACTAGTGCTGCCGTGCAAAATGGCGGGATTAAATACGTTTCATCGACAAATGTAAAACTCAGCCGTTCAGCTGAGCTTCGACCGCAGATACAACACTCTCGATTGCTGCATCGAGCTTGGTGGCATCAGGTGCGCCGGCCTGGGCCATATCGGGCCGACCACCGCCTCGACCGCCGGCCACCTCTGCAACGGACTTGACGAGATTCCCGGCATGCAGGCGATCTGTCAGGTCCGGGCTGACCCCTGCAACAAAGGTCACCTTGTTGCCGTCACTACCGCCAAGAACGATTACTACACTGCCTAACTTGCTGCGTAGTTGATCAATTGTCTTCCGCATGGCGCCGGCATCAGGGCTGGACAGTTTTGCCGCCACGACAGGTATGCCCTGGACATCAACCGCACTGCCAGCCAGATCACTGCCCGCAGAGGATGCGAGTTTGTCGTTTAGCCGGCTGTTGTCTTTTTCGAGTTCACGCGAACGTTCGATAAGCGCACGCACTTTATCCTCGGCATTGTCGGCGTTGCCCTTCAACAGTTCGCCTATGCGAGCGAGTGCCTCTGATCTGCCGGAAAGGTAGTTCATGGCCCCGTTACCGGTCAGGGCTTCGATGCGCCTCACTCCGGCTGCCACTCCGCTCTCGCTGCGAATGACGAACAAGCCTATATCGCCAGTGCGTGCGACATGCGTTCCTCCGCACAATTCCATGGAAAAATCACCCATACTGACGACACGCACGGTATCGCCATATTTTTCACCGAACAACGCCATGGCGCCGGCCTTCTTCGCTTCGTCGATAGCCATAAGGACTGTATCGACTGGACGATTGGCACGAATCTCGGCATTGACCAGGCCCTGCACCTGTTGCAGTTCCTCCCCTGTCATGGGGCTGAAGTGCGAGAAGTCGAAGCGCAGGTAGTGGTCATTGACGAGTGACCCCTTCTGTTCAACATGGTCGCCCAGTACAGATTTCAGGGCCGCGTGCATCAGGTGCGTGGCGGAATGATTCAGAGCTGTTGCCTGGCGTATGGTATCGGCCACTTCTACTTTGACCGGGTCACCGCTTTTCAATGTGCCGATGCGCAGTTTGCCGATATGCCCGAAAATCTTGTCGTTCAGTTTGCGGGTATCTTCAATTTCAAAGATTGCATCGCCGGACAGTAATCTTCCCTGGTCACCTGCCTGGCCGCCGCTTTCCGCATAGAATGGCGTCTGGTCGAGGACGATCACTGCCTTGTCGCCCGCATTCAACGTTGAGACAGGATCGTTCTCCTTGAACATGCTCAGAATGGTGGCGCTGCCATCAAGCTGCTCATAACCGGTGAACTTTGTTTCACCTTCAATCTCGATATTGCTGCTTTCGACATCCGTAAACTGGCTGGCAGAGCGCGCCCTGTCGCGCTGCTTTTCCATTTCAGCTTCGAACCCTTCGAGATCGACTTCGAGGGCACGCTCTCGCGCAATGTCGGCAGTGAGGTCCACCGGAAACCCGTAGGTATCATAGAGTTTGAACAGGGTGTCGCCGTCTATGACCTTGCCTTGCAGCCCTTCTATCGCCTGTTCGAGTATTGCCATGCCTGTTTCAAGCGTTTCCGCGAATCGCTCTTCTTCCTTGCGCAGCACGGATTCGATTATGGACTGTGAGTTGATCAGCTCGGGATAGGCATCGCCCATCTCCCGGGCCAGCGGTGCAACCAGCTGGTAGAAAAACGGCGTCTGGGCACCAAGCATGTAGCCGTGCCGTATCGCGCGGCGAATTATGCGGCGCAGTACGTAGCCGCGTCCCTCGTTGGATGGAATGACGCCATCAGTGATCAGGAATGCCGTGGAACGGATGTGATCGGCTATCACCCGTAGAGATTTATTGTCGAGTTCGCTGCAGCCTGTGATGTCAGCCGCCGAATTTATCAGTGCTTTGAACAGGTCAATGTCGTAGTTGTTTGTTACACCCTGAATAACCGCGGCGAGACGTTCGAGGCCCATGCCGGTATCTACCGATGGTCTCGGCAGATCAGTAAGCGTTCCATTGGCGTCCCGATTGTACTGCATGAAAACGAGGTTCCAGATTTCGACGTACCGGTCACCGTCTTCCTCCGGTGTTCCGGGTGGCCCACCTGGAACATCCGGTCCATGGTCGTAGAAGATTTCAGTGCATGGGCCGCAGGGGCCGGTATCGCCCATGGACCAGAAATTATCTTTAGCACCGATGCGTGTGCAGCGTGTCGGGTCTACACCGATATCATTCAGCCAGATCTTTTCGGCTTCATCGTCCTCGTCAAATACCGTGACCCAAAGTTTTTCGGCAGGTATCTCCAGGACATCGTTCAGAAACTCCCAGGCAAATTGTATGGCGTCACGTTTAAAGTAATCGCCGAAGCTGAAATTGCCCAGCATTTCGAAGAAGGTATGGTGACGGGCTGTGTAACCGACATTTTCAAGATCGTTGTGCTTGCCACCGGCCCGCACGCAGCGCTGTGAGCTGGTTGCCCGCGTGTAGGGCCGCTTGTCATTACCGAGAAAAACGTCCTTGAACTGCACCATGCCGGCATTGGTAAACAGCAATGAAGGATCGTTGCCGGGCACCAGCGAACTGCTGCTGACAATCTCATGTTCCCTGGAGGCAAAATAGTCCAGGAACTTTTTACGTATTTCGCTGCTCTTCATGCACGGCCCGTCTGACGCTCAGGATGGTTATGAATCACTTCCCTGCAGTAGCCTGTAAATCATCTCCTGCGGGAACCCTCTTGAAGAGAGGAATCTTACCTGTTTTGCACGTTCTGAGGGAGTCCTGTCAGCAATGCCGGAGTATTTTTTATCGAACAGCTTTTGCAGGGAATCTTCCCAGTCGAGTGCCAGGTCATCCAGTGCTGTGTCGATAATCTCGTCACTTATGCCATTGCTGCGCAGCTTGTAACGGATTTTTTGTGGTCCCTGGCCACGCTGGTAATGAGAATTGACCATGCTTTCGCTGTAACGCAGGTCTGAAACCAGGCCCTGATCGGACAACCTGTCCACGGCAGCGTAGACAAGTTCGTCGGGCAGTCCTTTCTGAATTAGTTTTCTGGAGAGTTCTGTAACGCCATGTTCGCGGCGTGCCAGGAGATCCATGGCACGCCTGCGGACATCGGCAGGTGTGTAGCTTTTATTGTCAGCCAGTTTGTTCTTCCTCTTCGGCTGCTACGGGGATTATGCCCTCGGCCTCGCGAATCCGGGTCTCGAGCTCATCTGCAATCTCGGGGTTGTCTTTCATATACTGGCGGGCGTTGTCCCTGCCCTGTCCAATGCGTTCCTTGCCGTAGCTGTACCAGGCCCCGGCTTTATCAACCAATTTGTGCTGAACGCCAAGATCGAGCAGTTCGCCTTCATGGGAAATGCCTTCGTTGTAAAGAATATCGAACTCGCACTGCTTGAATGGCGGTGCGACCTTGTTCTTGACGACCTTGACGCGTGTCTGGTTACCCGTGACTTCGTCAGCCTTCTTGATAGCACCGATACGTCGTATGTCCAGGCGCACGGAAGAATAAAACTTGAGTGCGTTGCCGCCGGTAGTGGTTTCCGGGTTGCCAAACATGACACCGATCTTCATGCGGATCTGGTTAATGAAAATAACCAGCGTGTTCGACCGCTTGATGTTGGCGGTGAGCTTGCGCAGGGCCTGTGACATCAGGCGTGCCTGCAGGCCGACATGGGTATCGCCCATGTCGCCTTCGATTTCTGCCTTGGGCGTCAGGGCGGCGACCGAGTCGATCACGACAACGTCTATGGCGGCGGAACGGACCAGCATGTCGGTGATTTCCAGGGCCTGTTCGCCGGTATCCGGCTGGGATACCAGCAGGTCATCGACATTGACACCGATCTTCTCCGCGTAGGACGGATCAAGTGCATGCTCGGCATCGACGAAGGCGCAGGTTCCACCCAGCTTCTGGGCTTCTGCAATCACCTGCAGGGTAAGCGTGGTTTTACCCGAGGATTCAGGGCCGTAAATTTCAACCACCCGGCCGCGTGGCAGACCACCAATGCCGAGGGCGATATCCAGCGTCAGGGAGCCGGTCGGTATTGCCTCGACGTTCTGTACCGCGTCATCGCCGAGACGCATGACGGTGCCTTTACCGAACTGGCGCTCAATTTGACTCAGTGCGGCGGACAGCGCCTTGGCTTTGTTATCTTCCATAATGTTTCTCACGTTTGATGATGAATCCATGTTTTCGATCCTCCGGATTATTTCACACTGGGTAGCGGCTAGAAACAGCTCCCCTCCGATGATTAAGGTCATACTGCTCGATGACCCGGTACTGCACGCCTTCGCTCCGGGTTTTCGACTCGACTAGTACAAACCGGTCTACATCCCAGTGCATTGGTGTTATTTCATTCTGGCTGACTTGCCCGCTTGCCTTGCGCAGCAGTGTGACATGTGGACGCCAGGCCCGTTTCTCGGGGGTATGACCGAGAAGTTCCGCAATCTTCTGCAGTCGTCCAGCCAGTTCGGTCAGTGCTGCTGGTACGTTGCTCGGGGCAGCCCAGGCAATACGTGGCCGTTTCCAGACGCCGACGCGGTCAATGTCCATGCTGAACGCATCCGCTTCGAGAGCCCGGCAATACCTGCGCAGTGACTGCTCTTGCTCCGGGGCCGTGTTGCCAAGAAACAGCAGCGTCATGTGGAGATTATTGCGGTCTGTGCGGCGCCCCCCGGTCTGCTTGTGCAGCCTGCGAGACTGCTGATGCAATTCACTGCGCAGGCGCTCATCGGGCCAGCAGGCGAGAAACAGGCGCTTGCCTGCATCAGTCATTCAGCCGCTCCAGCAACCCTCTGAGGGCGTAGTCCGTTGATTGCTCCCTGATGCGTGTACGGTCACCCGGAAAGTGTCGTGTGGCGGATGCACTGGTGCCGTCAATGAACCAGCCGAAACAGACCGTCCCGACGGGTTTGTCATCAGTACCGCCATCAGGCCCGGCAATGCCGGTGATCGACAGTGCCACGTTTGCCAGGCTGTTGCCGACTGCGCCGCGGGCCATCTCCACGGCAGTTTCCTCACTGACCGCACCATAGGTATCCAGCGTCGCGGCCTGCACACCGAGCAGGTCCTGTTTGGCGGCATTGCTATACGTAACGAAGCCCCTGTCAAACCAGCCTGAACTGCCGGCGACTGACGTGACCAGGCCGGATGCCTGGCCACCTGTGCATGATTCAGCTGTTGCCAGCATCATGCCGCGCCGGGTCAGCTGCTGACCGAGCTCTATGGCGAGTTTTTCCTTCCTGTCAATTTCAGTCGTCATGCCTGTATTTCGTGTGCGTTTTCCGTGATCCGCTTGCAACTTCCAATCTGTTCACTTATCCTTCTAGAGAACAGAGTGAGAACATGTGAAATGATCATATGCTAACCGATCGACAAAGGCAAACACTGAATTTCATCCGCAGCTACCTGGGTGAAAACGGCTATGCACCGAAGCTCAAGGAGATCGCTGATCACCTTGGCATTACATCTCGCGGCACCGTGCACCGCTACATACGCGCGCTCGAAGATGGCGGACATATCACGGTAATGCGTGACCATGCGCGCGGTATAAAGCTGAAGGATACAGAACCCGAACGGCCTGACAGCCCTGAAGACGAAGCGGCCCTGCCCTTGCTGGGCCGTATTGCCGCCGGGCTGCCCATCGAAGCCATTGAACACAATGAAACGATAAATCTGAACGATTTTTTCGTCCGCCCGGGGCGATTCGTACTGCGTGTGCAAGGCGATTCTATGATCGAAGACGGCATCTTCGACGGGGACATGGTCATCGTCGAATCGTCTTCGACCGCACGCGACAATGAAATCGTTGTCGCACTGATAGATCGCGAAGAAGCGACGCTGAAACGCCTGCAGAACCACGGCGACGGCAGCATCACGCTGATGCCGGCCAATGCATCTATGCAGCCTTTCCGTTATTCAGCAGAGCGCGTACAGATTCAGGGTATCGTCGTCGGACAATTTCGTACCTACCAGTAACTCCACCTCCTTCGACGGGTACAACCTTGTGTCGTGTGTCGGCGTGTTCCTATAATGGCTGCAACTGCACCACTGGAGGCGGGACATGAGTAAACGAGAACTCAAGAATATTTCACCGCAGGAAGCCTGGAAGGTGATGAACGATGACCCGCGAGCGCTGCTGGTCGACATACGTTCGAGCATGGAATACCTGTTCGTCGGCCATCCCAGGGGTGCTGTGCACGTCGCCTGGATCGATGAGCCGGAATGGAAGGTCAATCCCGATTTCACAACGGAAATCCGCAAGCTCATCCTCGGCGGTGTCGTGCAGTCAGGTGAAATCAGCAGTGCCCCGGTGATGCTGATCTGCCGCAGCGGCAAACGCTCCGTCGAAGCAGGCAATCAGTTAATTGCAGATGGCATGACGAATGTCTACAACGTCACGCAGGGCTTTGAGGGTGACCTGGACGATAATCATCATCGCAGCACCCAGGGTGGCTGGCGCTACGAGAACCTGCCCTGGGAGCAATGCTGAGCGATATTCCTACCTGGGCGCCAGGTTGATAATGATCTCTTCAATCTTGATGTCGCCGTTGAAGCCCAGCAGCCAGGGCGAAGCCTGGTTATTCCGTTGTGCTGCCTTGAAGTATTTACGGTCATAGGAACCGGGATTGTTATTTTCGAAGACGCTTACAATTCCGCCGGCCGTTTGAATTTCGGATATCCCATTCCCACTCTCCAGCCATACCTGGCCGCCGCCCTGGCGTGACTTGACGGAAACTTCCAGCCCTTTCAGGTGGTACTGGTCGGGATTGACTCCGGGCTCCTGTCGCAGCAACTGCTTGAGATCGAGTTTTTGCAGGCCGGTGATTTTCACGTGATGCATGGGAAGCGTGATACGGGCCTCACCCTTGCTGTTCGTAAGCACCTTGTCGCTGTCGTCTATCCTGCTGGCGTGGACACGTATTTCCCTCAACTTCATGTCGCCATTCAGGTTCAGCTGCAGGTCGCTGCCGTAATTTTGGGCAGCAAACGTGATGCGACTGAATGTCCAGTCGGCAGGGTTGTTGAAGTTTGCAGCAGTGCCCCCGGCAGTCCGGCGGTCGGACTGGCTGTAACGAGAACCGAGCCAGACCTGTCCCCCGCCCTGGCGTGATTTGACGATGACATCCACACTGCTGATATCGAGGTCGGCCGTCTTCAAGCGATGCTGTTTCTGCATGGCCTTAGCGATATCCACTGTCCGGTGACCGCCATAGGTCTGATCGTTAAACTTGAGACGGTATACCTCGGCACTCGCAGCCGCGCTGGCAATCAAAGACACGGACAACAGCACTGCGGAGATGAATGTTTTCATTGGTTACCCCTGAAAAAATCGATGAACAAGCCTGATGCTAACAACACCGCCATGAACAAGGACTGAATATCACTCTTTTTGCAGCAGCATGGCGAACAGTGTGATGCCTGCCAATACTAGTACGATCATCGGTCCGGCAGGCAGATCCAGCCATGAAGCAGCCACCAGTCCGGCGAGATAGGCGAGCGCACCGAGTGCATAAGCTAGCGGAAGCTGCATGTTCGTGTTCATCCTGAACACGGCCAGGGCCGGCAGGATCAGGCTTGCGAAGACCAGGTAGACGCCAACGAGCTGTACGGAAGCGGTAATTGCGAGCGCAAACATCAGGTAGAAAGGCAGGCGGCTTTGTGATGCGCCCAGACGCTTTCGCAATACGAGAATAACGGCATACAACACGGCTACCGGAATCAGATCCGCGTAGTCCACCCACAGGATCTGGCCGACGAGAATTTCCTTCAGGTGTTCACTGCCCTGTGGGTGATTGGCTATGAGCAGCAATCCTGCACTCGATGCAACGATGAATGCAGCACCGATTACCGCCTCCTGCACATCAGGCCACAGCCGCTCTGCCTGATGCAGCATCACCGCGCCGGCAATCGCGGCAGTGGCTGCCGCGAGCTGGACCTGCCAGCCATCATGAACACCGGCAGTGAACGCAATAATTACACCAAGGCCCGCGATCTGGGCTATTGCGAGATCAATGAAGATTATGCCGCGCGAGAGGACTTCCCTTCCGAACGGCACATGAGTCGACAACACCAGCAACCCCGTCAGAAAGGCAGGTATAAGTATGGTCAACTCGATGTTGCTCATCCGGCAGAGTCCTGTGCATCGAGTAATCGTGTAACGATGGTATCGAACCAGCTGAACAGGCTATCTGCTCCGGGTGTCCCGCCAACAGTGGATGGCAGGACGACAACCGGTGCACCGGTCTTGTCCGAAAACCAGTTGATCGACTTCGACTCCTGGTACTGTGAATGAATAATCAGCAGACCGGACATATCCTGCGTGCGGGTAAGCAGATCAGCTAGGTAGCGGCTGCCGGGCGGGACACCCGGCTTGGGTTCCAGTGCTGCCACTTCCTTGAGCCCGAGCCAGTCCTGCAGGTAGATCCAGCTGCGGTGATACACCACCACAGGCTGGCCTTGCAACGGTGCGGCACGTTCACCCCATCGTCGCAGCGAGGCCTTCCAACGTTGTTCGAAGCTGGACAGATGATCGCGATACACCTGCTCATTCTCCCCATCCAGCGTCACAAGGCGCTCCGTCACCACACGAGCCGCCGGCAGCATATTGCGCGGATCGGTCTGGAAATGTGGATTGCCTGCGGCATGCATGTGACCCTCGCTGCGGTCCAGCCTGATGGGTATTTCCTTGAGCTGGACGTAATCCGCGATCATCAGGTGCCCCGCCTGCCCGGCCTGTATGCGCGGATTGCTGCCCTTGCGCAGCAATACCGGCAGCCAGCCTTCCTCCAGGTCGGCACCGGTACACACGAGCAGATCGGCCCGTCGAACTTTGGAGATAAGGCTGGGCCTGGCCTGCACGTAATGCGGATCCTGCATGGGTCGTGTCGCACTGTTGACCTTTACCTTGTCACCACCGATCTCCTGCGCGATGGCAGCCCATTCAGGTTCACAGGCAAAGACATTCAACGCAGCGTGAGAGATGTGCGGGATAACGATCAACCACGAAAGAAGGCCAGCGATGATAAATTGACGTTTTATCATTTCATTAGTACCTGTGTGCCCCGTGTGAGCCAAGGCTGAGGATATACTGGAATAACCACTGGTCATCGACCTCGGGGCTGGATTCATCACGGTTGTACTGCACGCGGAAACGACTGAACTCGGAATTGCTCCAGTCTCCCATCAGGCTCCAGCGCTGCGGCTTGTAGCCACCGCTGTCCAGACCGGCTTCCTCTATCAGTTCCTGATCCGATCCTGTCGCGCTGCTATCCAGTGAATCATAGCGCAGACCCAGGCGCCAGCGCGGCATGAACTGGTAAACGGCCTGTGCATACCAGCCGGACTGTTCGCCGACCAGGGTGCCGACTTCCTCACCTTCACTCAGGATGCCGTCGTCATCACGGAAAAAGTATTCTGCCTGCAATTGCAGGTAGCGCTGTTTGCGGTTGCCATTGGGCGCCCATTTCCAGACGAAGTCTGCGCCCCAGGTCTTGCTGTCACCGCTGAAAGCAATGGCCTCGTGCTCTTCTTCCTCATGCTCTTCATGGCCATGTGCTTCTGATGTCCGCTCGCCCACATCCGAATCCAGCAATGATATGCCGGCCTGCCAGCTGTTGCTCGCACCCACATCGCCGCCGAGCTTGGCAAACAGGGTATAAGCGCCGACGGTGTCATTCGAGTCGGCGGAAATCGGGTAGCTTGCACCGCGCAGCACCTCGGAGCCGAACGAAAGATACAGGTCTGTTGGGGCCACCCAGCTTAGCTGTAAGCCGTCCTCGTTCAACTGGTTGCCGAACAAGCCGCGATAGATGAGCGGAGCGTCCGTGAAATCCCATTGATGAGGATGCTGTGAGTTCAGATAACCGATATCGGAGAAGAAGCGTCCGCCCTTGAGCTTGAGCCCGTAATCAAGCCCGAGTGTTTCAAAGAAGGCTTCTTCAATCTCCAGCTCAGTCTCGCCATCATGCTCGGCGAACACGGCAGTGAATCGACCGTAGAACTTGTCATCAGCATTGGCGCTGATGACCAGTTCGTTGTGACCCAGCGCAAAGCCCTGTTCACCCGGACCGGCCTCGCCAGCGAGCATGAAGCCGGGCAGCTCGTATTCCTCGGGATCACGGCTAAAGTCGGAATAACGTCCATCGAGTATCAGACTGATAGCCGGATTGAACGATCTGTCGCCCTTGGGTTTGCCGCGCACAATCTCGGCTGGCTTGTCTTCAGTGCTTACGGATTGAATTTCCGGTTCTTGTTGAGGAGCCTGTTTTGATTCCTGTTCGGCCTTTTCCAGGCGCTTTTCGAGCTCAGTGATGCGGGACTCGTAGTCCTGCTTTATTGCATCCAGCTGTTTTTGTAGTGCTTCAAAATCATTGTCGGCAAATGCCGGGGCGCTCAATACCGCAGCCATTCCAAGCACGGGCAGTCTTAGCTTATTCATTAATACCTTCCTGTTATCTAAGGGTTCTCTGAATAAGTCGCTTCGCGACGAATTCAGAGTACCCTTGCGAGTTTATCTACGGGGGAAAGGCTATACATCAAAGGCTTACGAATGCTGCATTCTATCCCTTCCCCCGAACCCCCATCCCACTGGACTTGTTCAGATATTCCCTGACGTACACGTGCACCGCTCCCATCAGGAACGGCGAATATCTGGTCAGAGAATGGGGAAGGCAGGCGGCGCTCGGGACAGGTAGGAATGAGATTTAGCTGCAGGTATGACACCCTGATTGCAGGATGCCTGTGCAGTAAAGGAAAACGGGTTGGATTGAGTTAACGTTGCTGGTGCGGCATCGGCAGGAGAATGCTCGAAGGTGGAATAGACACTGCAGCGCTCATCAATGTCGTGAAAGACATGCTCTGATGCATGCGCCCCGGACAAGAACTGACCGGCCAGTAGTAGCAGTACGGCAAGCCATACTATTTGTAATCTATTTTTCGAGCGCACGTTCACGCGACAGATTATAGAGGCATGTTCAGACAATTGTCATTAGTGAGTCAGTAAGGCCCCAGTTCACGCGCCAACCTGACGAACTCGAACCGGCTTCCGTTCTCAAGGGCATCTTTCCAATTGTCTGCATTCTGCTCGAAGGCATATCGTACCACGCAGCAGGTAGGCATGCGGTCCACTGTTCCGCCAGACAAGCTGCCTGCAAAATCTTCCATGCCCGGGTTGTGTCCGATCAGGGCTAGGTCCCGGTAGCGGTCATCCTGGCTCGATACAAATTCATAGAGTCGCTGCGCGGGTGCAAGATACAGTGATTGCATAAATTCTGTAATTGAAGCCTGGCCACCCAATCCTTGCTCAAGTCCCGACAAGGTCTGCCGCGCGCGCACAGCACTGCTGCATAAAATCCTCACAAACTTCAGCCTCAGCCGGGCAATCACGTTTCCCATCGCAGGTGCATCGCGCTGACCGCGTTTATACAGCGGACGATCGAAGTCGCTGGCAGCCGGGGCATCCCAGTATGACTAGGCATGCCGGATCAGGGTCAGCTAGCGAGGAGTTGCTTCTATCGTCATGGGTACAGTTCTTTGTATCAGGCAAGTACTTGCACCTGCTCGTAGCGAAAGCAGTCGATGACATGGTCGTTCACCATGCCGGCGGCCTGCATGAATGCATAGCAGAT
>JARFQC010000024.1 GCA_029287965.1 Arenicellales bacterium | reverse complement strand
CTCCTGGCCATTTTCCAGGGTATTTTCAGGGATCACCGCAACGGTACCGGCCGTCGCACCTTCGGTGAGCGTATCCATCATCTCCACCCACACCCGCGCTTCGCTTTCTTTCGCCTTCTTGATCATTTCGGGATGGGCATACAGTTTCACGTCAGGATACTGCTCACGAATTGCCTGGTTGCCCAGCCAGTGATCACCATGAATATGGCTGTTGATCACCATGGTCACGGGCTTGTCGGTCAACTTCGCAAGCTGACGCAGCACCATACGACCGGATTCCAGTGATGACCCCGGATCAAGAATCGCGACGCTGTCACTGCCGATTACAATTGCCGGGTTGTTCATAAAACCCAGGTTCTCCGGGTTCGGAAAAGACGTGGGGCCATGAATGACGTAAACGTGATCAGATATCTTTTCTGCTGCCTTGTCCGGCACCGGCGTCCCGGCACTTGCTGACAGGGGCAGTTGCATGGCCGTTAAAAACAGAATAATGCTCGCTAGGTATTTCATGTCCAGTTGCTCCTCGTGTGTGATGTCTGTCTTTTATAATTATTTAGCGTACCCGGCTGCACAGGCACGTTCGTGCCTGGCCTGCAGCTGCTCGGGCTGATTATTCCCCGTGACCTCTTCAATCCAGCCACGGGAATGTTCTTCAATCAAACCGGCCAGCATGCCGATATGCCCCTCACTATCATTCAAGGCAGGTATGTAGTCAAACTCCCGGCCGCCGGACTCGATGAATATGTCCCTGTTCTCAATAGCGACCTCTTCCAGTGTCTCCAGGCAGTCCGCTGAAAACCCCGGACAGACCACGTCCACCGACCTGACCCCGCCTTCCGGCAGTTTTTCCAGTGTTTTATCCAGGTAGGGCTGCAGCCAGGGTTCACGACCGAAACGTGACTGGAACAACAACTGCCACTCGCCTTCCTTGAGGGCAAGCCTCTCTGCCAGCAAGCGGGCCGTTTTACTGCATTCGCAGTAATAGGTATCACCTGCATTGACGTAGCGTTGCGGTATACCGTGAAAGGACATCAGCAGACGTTGTTTCCTGTTCTTGTCCGACCAGAACGTTTCTATGCTGGACGCCAGCGCCTCGATATATCGTTCATCGTCGTGGTAGTTCATCACCGTTCGCAATTCTGGCACCAGTCTCCAGTCCCGCAGGCATCTGCCTACCTCGTCGATGACCGATGCGCTCGTGGTGGCCGAGTACTGGGGAAATAGCGGGAGCACGATGACCTGCCTGCAGGCCTGCAGGCGAAATACATCCAGAGACGACCTGATTGACGGCGTGCCATAACGCATTGCCAGCTGAACATCGAATACGTCGGGGTGAAGGATATCCAGTTCCTGCTGTACGGCCCGGGCCTGCCTGCGGCCTATAGCCAGCAAGGGCGACCCCTCCTCAGACCAGATGCTTGCATAGGTCTTCGCCACCTTGCGCGGCCTGATGCGCAGCAGCACACCATGCAGAACCAGCCACCACAACAGGCGCGGCAGTTCGACGATTCTCGGATCGGACAGGAACTCCGCCAGGTACTTGCGTACGGCCGCGGGTGTCGCTGCTTCGGGGGTGCCGAGGTTGACCAGCAGCACGCCTATGCGCTGCGGATTGTTATGCGAGTATTGCTCGGGATTCTGGTAGCGCGCCATGAGTGACATTAATAGAAGTGAAAGTCCGACGATTCTACACCGCAGTCCTGCATGCGCCTAGACGCTGCGCTGATTGTTGCGCTCCTCATTCGTGACATGGTGCAATCAGGCCAGACCAACGCCCGATACAGCGCCATATGATCCCAACCCGCAGAGGACAGATATGAAAGCCGTTTTTCTCGACCTGGCCACTGTCGGACCGGACGATCTTTCGCTGCAGCCCCTGGAACAGCTGCCGCTGTCGTGGAGTTTTTACCAGGCCACCCGGCCCGGGGAACTGGCCGATCGCATCCGTGATGCCGATATCATCGTCAGCAACAAGTGCGTGCTGGATGCACCGGCTATCCTGTCATCCAGTCAGGTCAGCTACATCAGCGCCGCGGCAACGGGTTACAACCATATTGATGTCAATGCAGCAGCATCGGCAGGCATTCCAGTTTCCAACGTCAGGAATTACGCCACGCATTCCGTCGTGCAGCACGTCTATGCACTGATCCTGTCGCTGTCCACGCGCCTGCAGGACTACACGGGTGCCGTACGGCGCGGGCAATGGCAGAAGAGCGATAACTTCTGCCTGCTGGATTACCCGATAGAAGAAGTCAGCGGCAAGTCACTGGGCATAGTCGGTTATGGCGTGCTCGGCCGGGCGGTCGCCGCCGTTGCACCGGCCCTGGGGATGCACGTCCTGGTTGCCCGGTCACTGACCGGCGAACATTCCGCTGAGCGACTGCCTCTTGATGAACTGCTTGCGCAGTCCGACATAATCAGCCTGCATGTTCCGCTGACACAGCAGACACGCAACCTGATCGGTCAACGAGAGTTGAGCCTCATGAAACCGGGAGCACTGCTGATCAATGCCGCCCGTGGCGGCATAGTAGATGAGGCAGCCCTGGCCCACGCCCTGAAGCAGGGCGTTATCGGCGGTGCAGGTATTGACGTGCTGAGCAAGGAGCCGCCCGTGCAGGACAACCCCTTGCTGCAGTCAGGTGTACCGAACCTGCTCCTCACCCCGCATACCGCATGGGCGAGCCGACAGGCGCGTCAGACGCTGATCAATGAATTAAAGCTGAATATCGAGGCGTACCTGGGTGGCAGCGTTCGCAATCAGGTCAGCTGATCATTCGTGTGCGTTCATCTTTGTTATCGCCATGCGCAGCAGAAAAATAGCCATGCCGATAATAAAAACGATCGTTGAAAGACCAAGTATACCGATCCAGTTGCCAAACAGAAGATCCATCCAGAGCGCCATGAGCGTCCCCTCGCATCCGGAGCCGTAGGGCCTACCCGGTCAGGTTGATAACAGCTGTCGGACGTTCCGGAGGAATCTCGATCAGACCGTTAGCCTGACGTGATAACCCGCATGCTTGCGGATGTTGATGACGCCTTTATCCAGTATCAGGTACTGGCCCTTGATGCCCAGCAGTCTGCCGTGTATCTCGGGGGTCTTGTCGAAACCCAGTGAGACGACCTTGTCGGGGTATTCTTGCACCGGGTAGTTGATTTGTACTTGATTACTCTCAATCACAGGCGAGACCCGATCCTCACCTTCCTCTGCGATGAGGTTATCCAGGTCACTGCCTACTGCTTCCAGAATCTGTTCGCGTGCATCGGCAAGGTCGATGCTGTCAGGTACGCCCTTGAGCATTTTGCGCCAGTCTGTGCGGTCTGACACCTGCTGCTTGATAATGACTTCCAGCTTGCCTGACAGCAGCCTGTTGCTGACCCGGTAGATGGGCATGGCCTCGAATGCACCCTGGTCTATCCAGCGCGTGGGGATCTGCGAACCCCGGGTGATGCCGACTTTTACCGCTGAGCTATTGGCCAGGTAGACAAAGTGATCCTGCATGCAGTGATCATTCGCCCAGTCTTCGTCACGGCAGGTGCCTTCTGCAAAATGGCAGGTTTCCGGGCGTACGATGCAGCTGTCGCATTCGGCCAGCGAACGCATGCACGGAAAGCAGTACCCCTGCGCGAAGCTCTTGCTGGTTTTGCGTCCGCAGTGGATGCAGTTGATGAGGCCCTTGTAGTGCAGCGAAATATACTTGCCAATCAGAGGGTTCAGCGGCACGATGAATTTCCCTACCGGCAGCCCATACTCCACGGGGTCGCCAAGCAGTGATTCCATTTTGCGCAAATTGCCTTCGTGATGCATGCAGAACACCGTATGCTATGTCAGTCGGGCGATGGTGTAATAAATGGCCATGCAGATCAAGCGCCAAACAGGCTGCGAGTTCCTGTTAAACTTGCTCAATGAATCGACGAATCGGGGAAGTATGATGCGTAAATGGCAATGCCTGGTATGCGGCTTTATCTATGACGAATCGAGAGGCCTGCCGGATGATGGCGTCGCGCCCGGCACCAGCTGGGACGATATACCCGAAACCTGGCAATGCCCCGAATGCGGTGTCACCAAGTCGGAATTCGACATGATCGAGCTGACTGACGACTGAACTGATTGACCGGCGCCTGCATTCGCAGGACCGCATATACACAATCCATGAATCTCATTACGCTGCGGGATGTCAGTCTCAGTTTCGGACTGCCTGCCCTGCTCGACCGTATCAACCTCAAAATCAGCCAGGGCGAACGGATCTGCCTGCTGGGCAGGAACGGCGCGGGTAAATCCAGCTTGCTGAAGTTACTTGATGGCCAGCTGCACGTGGACAGCGGAGAGCTGGAAAGTCGCCGCGGCACGGTCATCACGCGCATGAGCCAGGAAGTCCCTGCCGGCATGGACGGCAGTAATTACCACGTCATCGCAGGCGGCCTCGGCGCCACAGGCCGATCACTGGAACACTATCACCAGCTGAGCGCGAAGGCCGAGCAACTCGATCAGCAGGGACTGGACACGTTGCACAAGCTGCACGATCAGATAGATGCCAATGACGGCTGGAACGCCCACCAGCGCATCAGCACCGTGTTGTCCAGGCTGTCGCTGGATGCCGACACTCCCTTCGCAAGCCAGTCCGGCGGCCAGCAGCGCCGCGTACTGCTGGGGCGTGCCCTGGTGCGCGACCCGGATGTGCTGCTGCTGGACGAGCCTACCAACCACCTCGACATAGACATGATCGGCTGGCTGGAAGAATTTCTGCTTGCCAGCAAGGTGACCCTGCTGTTCATTTCCCATGACCGCCGTTTCATCCAGCGCCTGGCGAACCGCGTGCTGGAACTGGATCGAGGCAGCCTGACAGACTGGGATTGCGACTACACCACATACCGCAAACGGCGCCAGCAGCAGATCGAAGCAGAGCTGAAGCAGGAGGCAGAGCAGGATCGCAAACTCGCCGCCGAGGAAGTCTGGATACGCAAAGGCATACAGGCCAGGCGAACACGCAACGAGGGGCGCGTCAGGGCACTGAAAAAGCTTCGTGCCGAACGCAGCGCCCGCCGGAACCGAACCGGCCAGACCGCCATGAACATACAACAGTCCGGTAAATCCGGCCGGATTGTCATCGAAGCGGATAAACTGTCCTTCGCCTACGACGGCCAGCCCGTCGTCAGGGATTTCTCCCTCACGGTCATGCGCGGCGACAGGATCGGCCTGCTGGGACCGAACGGCGTAGGTAAAACCACGCTACTGCGACTGCTGCTCGGCGAACTGGAGCCGGACAGCGGCACAGTCAGGCATGGCACACGCCTGGACATCGCCTATTTTGACCAGCAGCGCGCGCAGCTGGACGAAAACTCCAGCGTCATCGAGAACCTGGGGCACGGTTCCGACCATATCGACATCAATGGCCAGCCCCGCCACCTGATCAGCTACCTGCAGGACTTCCTGTTTGCACCCGATCGAGCAAGGTCACCGGTCAATGCGCTGTCCGGCGGGGAGCGCAACCGGCTGCTGCTGGCCAGGCTGTTCTCGCGCCCCTCGAACGTCCTGGTGATGGATGAGCCCACCAATGACCTCGACATCGACACCCTGGACCTGCTGGAGGAAAAGCTGGCCGAGTATTCGGGTACCCTGCTGCTGATCAGCCATGATCGCGACTTCCTCGACAATGTCGTGACCAGCACCCTGTCCTTCGAAGGCGGGGGTGTCATTCGTGAATTCGTAGGCGGTTACGAAGACTGGCTCCGCCAGCGCCCTGACAGGCAGTCACCGGCACCCTCAACAGAAGCAGAAGCAGCAGAACCCGCTGCCGGGAGGCCGGTAGTGCAGGACAAGCCGCGAACGCAGAAACTGAGCTACAAGCTGCAGCGGGAACTGGATCAGCTGCCAGGCCGCATTGAAAAGCTGGAAGCCGAGCAGGAGTCGCTGCAGTCGGCCATGATTGAGCCGGACTACTTCAATAATGACAAGGCCGCTATCGCGGCTGATAAAAGCCGCCTGGGTGAAATCGAGCAGGCGCTGTCAATCGCCTACGCGCGTTGGGACGAACTTGAAGCGAGCGGCGGGTGATAGATGATCTGGACTACGTTGCCGTCCGGGTCTCGACAGTAAAAACTCCTGGCGCCGTCGCGGTGCGTACGGGGTGGCTTGAATATCTCAATGTCGTTGGCGGCAAGGAAGTCGTACCACTGATCGACCTCGTCAGCATTCGGGATGATAAAACCGATGTGGTCCAGGTGCTGGGCACCCTCGCCGGGTTCGGCCTGGTGCAGGGCAACATTGTCATTACCTGAAGTCAGGTAC
>JARFQC010000263.1 GCA_029287965.1 Arenicellales bacterium | reverse complement strand
CAGCGCGCCACGGTGGATGCGCAGGAACATATCGCCGAACTCTTCTTCCAGCGAGACCAGTGACTCCTCTATGAGGTGCTGTTCCCGCGCGGTGCGTATCGTGACGTACTTGTTGTCGGCAATGAAGTAAATGATGTCCTGCACGGGAATAAGGCTGATGCGGCCACGCATGTGGACACTAACATGAGTTCTGACGGATGGCTCTTCCTGCGCACGGTTTACCTGTTTTAGCGTCTTGGTGGAAACGGGTGTCGCTTTCTGCAGTGCAGCGGCCAGGCGTTCCTTGCGCACCGGTTTGAGCAGGTAGTCCACCGCGTTGACTTCAAATGCTTCCAGAGCGTGCTGGTCATAGGCCGTGGTGAATATGACCTGCGGTGGATTGTTGATGCCCATCAGGTGCATAGCGGCTTCCAGTCCGTCCATCACCGGCATGCGTATGTCCATCAGTAGCAGGTCAGGTTTCAGCGTAATGGTTTTCTCGATCGCTTCGCTGCCGTTCAGGGCTTCGCCCACGATGGTGTGGTCACCGATGTCACCGATCAGATCGCGAAGCCGTTGGCGAGCCAGGTTTTCATCATCGACGATCAGTATTCTCATTCATTTCCCTCATATACCGGAATAGCAAGGCTCAGGCACTGTGCACTATTTTTTGTTTCTAGGCTTAGTGTAGCCCGATTTTCGTAATGTGTAGCAAGTCGGTCCCGAATATTTCCGAGCGCTTCCTGTTCTTCATTTTCGATTTTTTCTACCGGCTGCAGCTGTGGACTGCATACATCGAGATGCATCAGGCCATCGTCGAGCCGGCTGTCGATGGTTATCTCTACCGGGCCACTGGTTTTCTCCAGGCTTTGCCGAATCGCTATCTCGAGCAGCAGCTGCAGCATGAGCACAGGCATCCTGGCATGCAGGGGGAAATGCTCGGTATTCCAGACATCGTTCAAGCGCTGGTCGAAACGCATCTTCTCCAGTTTGATGTATTTGCTGGCGACGGTCATTTCATTGTTAACGGGTACCAGGGATTTTTTCTCGTCCAGCATCAGGCGGAACAGGTCGGCCAGGTCCTCGGTGGCTTCTTCCGCTTTGCTCGGTGATGAACGTGTCAGGCTGGCGATGATGTTCATGCTGTTGAACAGAAAGTAGGGCCTGAGCCGGTACTGCATGACCTGCATGCGGGCTTTCGCTTCGGCAGCAGTCGACAGCTTGAGCTGGTGACGGGAAAGGAAATAGTGCAGCGCCAGTCCGTCGATGATGACAGCGAGAGCGAAATTCTGCAGTTGAAAGTATCGATACCATTCCGGGTGCAGCACCGGGTTGCTGCCGACGGCCCACAGCACCCACATGGCCAGTTCACCACACAACAGTGTGATGCCTACCAGCAGCAGGTAAGCGATGATGCCGGCGCGCAAAGGAGGCAGGCTGTTGAGCCACGGGCGCAGGTAGCACAGCATTGCAACACTGAACAGGGCGATCCACTGGATGAACAGCGATATCAGCAGCAGGTCGCGAAACAGGCTGCCGGTGATCTCTTTGCTGACCAGGGTGATGATTAACGCGAGTGATTCGGCCAGCAGCACGGCATTGAAGACCGTCTGGCCGTTGCAGAAGTCCGGCAGAAAATCGTTCTTGATCAGAGACTGCTGCACGGTGTTAGCTCATCAGGCAGTCACGACCGGAATGCGCAGTCGGGTGCGATAGATGCCGGCTTTTGTTTCGGCGGTAAGGCTGGCCCGCTTGCCATAGTGCCTGGCCAGGCGCTCTCGGATATTCTGCATGGCTATCTTGTTGCCTTTGCGGTGCGGTCCGTCGCCAATATCGGGAACCGGGTTTCGAATGCTGACATAGACGTTATCATCCTTGTGACGATAATGGATATCGATTATGCCGCCGCCAAAGTTGGGTTCGATACCATGGTAGACGGCATTTTCCAGCAGCGGCTGAAGAGTCAGTGACGGAATCTGGCAGCCCTTGGGTATGTCGTCGATCTGCCAGTGAACCTGCAGCCGGTCACCCAGACGCAGTTTTTCTATGGAAAGATACTGTTTGCAGGTCTCCGTCTCCGCAGTCAGGGGAACAAGCTTGCGCGCGTCAGCCATGAGCACGCGGATCAGGTCGGCCAGGTCGACCAGCGCATGTTCCGCATCGACCGGGTTTTTGCGTATCAGGCTGGCGATCGAGTTCATACTGTTGAACATGAAGTGCGGTCGTATACGTGACTGCAGTGCCTGCAGGTTGGCGCTTTGACTATCCTTGCGTACTCTCAACTCCACACCTTTCATGTAGGCAAGGCGCAGAATAACAGCATAGCAGATTGCCGCGGCGACCAGCCCCGTGACAAAGTCCAGAACATATGTAGTGGTGCTTTGTGCGGCCAGTAAACCTGACATGTGACCGGCATAACCGATAACCAGCAGGACAACTGCAGTTGTCAGCATGAGTAGGGAAAAGGCAAAAAGCTTGCCTTCATTCGCCGGCATGCTGTTAAGCGATTTTGATGACAGGCTTATCAGCAGGCTGGAAAGTATTGCGGTGCCGATCGCGGCGACGGCGATCTGGCCGAGGCGCATCATTGCTGCTTGTGACGTATCAGGCAGGCTCAGCAGCACGGCAAGCAGAATGACTATCAGGGCGGCGGAAAAAATCTGTTTGTACGTATCCCTGCCAAAGTAGAGCCTGGCGGGCTTACTCTTTGCCGGTGGATTCCTGGAAGCATTCTGCATCAACTGTCTCCTGTGGTGATGAAGGATAGCAGGCAGTAAAGAAAAAAACCCCTCTCGAGGAGGGGTTTGAAGGATGTCCAGTCCAGAGGTTGGGGTGTGTCAGATGAGGGATAACCGGACCGACATGTCAGATCGTTGTCTAACAGTGTTTTAAAAAGTAGCAGCCGTTTTCAGGTGTGTAAAAGATTCACTGACGATCTGAACAGCCTGGCAGATGAACGGTCAGTTTATCCGTTATAATTGCCGACTCAAGCACATGAGGAAACCCGTAATGACCAGCAAACAGGCCAAGCCCTGGAAAGGCCGCTTCAGTGCGGCGACAGATGAACTGGTGGAAGCGTACACCGAGTCGGTGTCGTTCGACAGCCGTCTGTACAAGGTTGATATCGCCGGCTCCAAGGCGCATGCCAGTATGCTGGCTCATGTCGGTGTGCTCAGTGACAGCGATCGCGATGCCATTGTAAAAGGCCTGGATGACATTCTTTCCGACATAGAAAACGGCGAGTTCGACTGGTCGGAGACGCTCGAAGATGTGCACATGAATATCGAGGCCCGCCTGACGGAGCGCATTGGCGAAGCCGGCAAGAAACTGCATACCGGCCGCTCGCGCAACGACCAGGTGGCCACCGACATACGCCTCTATCTGCGCGAGGGCATCACTGAACTGGAACGCGGATTGCGCGCGCTCATCGACGCCCTGCTGACGCTTGCGGATCAGGAATACGATGCCATCATGCCCGGCTTTACCCATCTGCAGGTCGCCCAGCCGGTAACTTTCGGTCACCACATGCTGGCCTGGGTGGAAATGCTCAGGCGTGACCTGGGGCGCATGCAGGATTGCCGCAGCCGGATGAACATCATGCCGCTGGGTTCTGCAGCCCTGGCAGGGACAACGTTCCCGATAGACCGGGATTACACGGCCAGGATGCTGGGCTTTACTGCGCCGTCAGCCAATTCGCTGGACGCCGTATCCGATCGGGATTTTGCCGTCGAGTTCATGGCTGCAGCCAGTATCGTAATGATGCACCTGTCGCGTATGTCCGAGGAGCTGATCATCTGGTCATCATCCCAGTTCGGTTTCATTGACATCAGCGATACCTATTGCACCGGTTCCTCCATCATGCCGCAGAAAAAGAACCCTGACGTGGCCGAACTGACGCGCGGCAAGAGCGGTCGGGTGATAGGCAACCTGGTTTCTCTGCTGATGATCATGAAGGGGCAGCCATTGGCGTATAACCGTGACAACCAGGAAGACAAGGAACCGTTATTTGACACCCTGGATACTGTTGTTGCCGCGGTACACATATTTGCCGGCATGATGCCGCAGATTTCAGTGCGCCGTGAGGCCATGTACCAGGCTGCTAAGCAGGGTTTTTCGACAGCGACCGACCTGGCCGACTACCTGGTGCGCAAGGACGTACCTTTTCGCGATGCACATGAAGTTGTGGGCAAGGCAGTCAGGGCCGCTGAAGAGAAAGGCTGTGATCTGTCCGATATGAGTCTAGACGAGTTGCA